>NZ_MCAP01000002.1:0-130119 GCF_001858555.1 Salinicola sp. MIT1003 | reverse complement strand
CGAGGGGCAAGGGGCAAGGGGCGAGTGGGCGCGGGGAAAGTGGCGAAGATCGGCGAAAAGACCTAATTTGAAGCTCAATTCAAGAGGCGTGCCGCCGTTAACATAATCATATGACTTGCGGAACTTGCCCATGCGCCCGGCCATGAAGCCCACCAGCCAGCTAGGCCGACACCAACCAGGCCGACACCAGCTACGCCAAGGCGCGACTCGGCGTTCGCTGGTGCCTGCCGAAGCGCCTGTCGACCGATGGCTCAATTTGCTGGTCAGCGTATCCGTGGTCACGGCGCTGCTCGTCGGCGGCGTGGCGCTGGTCGTTACCTTGCTGTTCCACTGATCGCCGCGATCGTGGTTATCCGGTGAGCCTCGTTCTCGAAGGCTGCCGATCTCAAGACGAACCTTCTGGCGTCGATCGCTCTTCGCGGCGCCGACGCTGCAATCGCTGCATCGATGCCACCAGGTCGTTGAACCGTTCCCCCTGAATCTGGATGTGAGCCTTGATCGCCGCTTCGGCAGCGTCGGCGTCGCCGCGCTCCAGCGCCGCCATGATCGCTTCGTGCTCGTCGAAACTGCTGGCGAGACGGCGGCGGGCATGCAGCTGCAGGCGGCGATAGGGTTTCAGAATGGCGTGCAGGCGCGAGGCTTCCTGCGCCAGGAAGTCATTATGGCTTGCCTGGTAGATCAGGTGATGAAAGGTCCCGTTTTCGTAGTAGTAACCGTCGGCATCGCCGGCAGCCATGCATTCGCGGCAAGCCGCCTGGGCGCGATGCAGCGCCGCCAGTTCTTCCGGTGTCATGCGCCGCGCCGCCAGACGTGCGCACATCCCCTCCAGCTCCGCCATCACTTCGAAACGCTCGACCAGTTCGGTCACGCTCAACTGGGCGACGAATGTCCCGCGCTTGGGCAGCACGCGCACCATGCCGGATGCGGCGAGCTGCTGCAGCGCCTCGCGGATCGGCGTGCGCGAGCAGTCGTACTCCTGCGCCAGTGCCGCCGGGTCCAGTTTGTCTCCAGGCGCGTAATGGCCTTCGACGATGGCATCCTCAAGCAGGTCGCGAAGCCGCTGGGCATGCGGGATGCGAGCCATATTAGACTTTCTCCTATGTTGACACCGGGCTGGCCGGGGCATAACTGTTATATATAACAGAGCGATGACATGTATGTTAACAGTCGGTTTCGGAATTCATGCCGACGTTTTTCTGCCAGACCGCTTCGCTCTGCCGAACGCTCGTCGCTGCCGCCGCTGGTGACAGCCCGAGCTCCAGCCACAGACCCGAGAGGGCCGGCATGAACGTCAACATGAATTTTCTGCAGGATCTTCTCTCCAGCATCGGCCGCCGGACACGGGGCCAGCATCTTGCCGGTAGCGAAGATGGCGGGACGCCGAGCAGTCTGGCGCGACTGACATCGGTATGCGAGACGCTGATGCAGCCCGGTGGTGAGGCGTCGCAGATCCTGATCGCCCAAGAGGCACTGGAGCGCTACGCCTCGCTCGGCGAGAGCGATCGGCTCGCCTTCTTCCAGTTGCTGGGGGAACGCTACGCCGCCGAGCCCGACGCCATTCACGAGGCTTACGCGGCGTATCGCGACAACGGGGACAACGCCAGTCTGCAACGGCTGTTCGCGGTCTGCGAGCCTCGTCGTCAGCACCTGCTGCGGCGGCTGAATCTGTGCCCGGGCGGCACCTACGAGCTGGTCAAGATGCGCGCGGATCTGTTGCGCTGCCTCAAGGCGAACCCCGAGCTGGCGCCGCTGGATGCGGATTTCGATCATCTCTTCGCATCCTGGTTCAACCGCGGCTTTCTGGTGCTGGAGAGCATCGACTGGAACACGCCGGCGGCGGTGCTCGAGAAGATCATCCACTATGAAGCCGTCCATGCCATCGGCGACTGGTCGGACCTGCGTCGGCGCCTCGACCCCGAGGATCGCCACTGCTATGCCTTCTTCCATCCGGCCACAGGTGACGAGCCGCTGATCTTCGTCGAAGTGGCGCTGTGCCGGGGTATTCCCGACAGCATCCAGACGATTCTGGAAGGTGGCGACGAAGTGCGCCCGGAGGAGGCCGATACCGCCGCCTTCTACAGCATCAGCAACTGCCAGGCCGGCCTGCGGGGGATCTCGTTCGGCAACTTCCTGATCAAGCAGGTGGTGCAGGAACTCAAGCGCAATCTGCCGAATCTCGAAAACTTCGTGACGCTCTCGCCGGTTCCCGGTTTTGCCAAGTGGCTGGCAGCGGAACGCGAAAGCGGAACCTGCCAGCTCGCCGACGAGATTGCCGAGGGGCTCGACGACGGGCGCTGGCTGGAAGATCCCAAACTGCGCGACAAGCTGAATGCCGAACTGCGGGGGCTGGCGGCGCATTACCTGATCGACGTCAAACGCGACAGCGGCCTGCCGCTGGACCCGGTAGCCCGCTTTCACCTGGGCAACGGCGCCAGCCTGCACCGGCTCAACTGGCCTGGTGATACCTCCGAGAACGGCCGCCGCCAGTCTCATGGGCTGATGGTCAATTATCTCTACGAGCTCGGTCGGATCGAGCAGAACCACGAAGAGTTCAGCCGCGAGGGCACGGTGGTCTGCACCAGCGAGATCCGCCGCGATGCCAAGCAGGGGCGCTCACGCTGCCGTCATGGCTCCCGGACCGATGCCTGATCGTTCGTGACCGTTTCATAAAACAGGCCTGACCGTTTCACAAAACAGGCTTGGCCTTTTCAAAAAATAGGCGTGACCGTTTAACAAAGCAGGAGAGGTGGGATGAATCAGAATCTGTATCTGCAATTCTCGGGCAATTTCGAGCGCCGCCCGGACAAGGTGATGATCGATACGCCGAGTGGCGAGCAGTATCGCTATCGCGACGTGCTTTCCACCTCGCGTCGCATGGCGCGGGTTCTTCGCGACAGCGGCGTAGTGCCGGGTGACCGCGTCGTGGTGCAGGTCGACAAGAGCCCGCAGGCGATCATGCTCTATCTGGCCTGCCTGCAGACGGGAGCGGTCTACCTGCCGCTCAATACCGCCTACACGGAGGCGGAAGTCGAATATTTCCTCACCGACGCCGAGCCGCGATTCCATGTCTGCCGCCCGGACGACATCGACACCGCGCGGCGGTTGGCACAGCGCTGTGGGGTGGCGGTCGTCGAAAGCCTGGGCGCGGAAGCCGACGGTTCGTTGATGGAACGGGTCGCCGAGGCCGAGGAAGATCCGCACATCGCCGAGCTGGAAGCCAACGATCTGGCGTCGATTCTGTATACCTCCGGCACCACCGGGCGTTCCAAGGGTGCCATGCTGAGCCACGGCAATCTCGCTGCCAACAGCCAGGCGCTGGCGCAGACCTGGCGCTTCAGCGCCGACGATCATCTGCTGCACGCCTTGCCGATCTTTCACACCCACGGCTTGTTCGTGGCGTGCAACATCGTTCTGACCGTCGGCGCTTCGATGACCTTTCTGCCCAGGCTCGATGCCGAGCAACTGCTGGATCTGATGCCACGGGCAACGGCATTGATGGGGGTGCCGACGTTCTATACCCGCCTGCTGGCCAGCCCGCGGCTGAACAGGGAGACCACCGCGAACATGCGCTTGTTCGTGTCCGGCTCCGCGCCGCTGCTGGCGGAAACCCATCGGGAATTCCGCGAACGTACCGGCCATGCCATTCTCGAACGCTACGGCATGACCGAGACCAACATGAACACCTCGAATCCCTACGACGGTGAGCGCCGTCCGGGCACGGTCGGCTTCGCGCTGCCGGGTAGCGAGGTGCGCATTACCGATCGCGAAACCGGCAAGGCGTTGCCGGCGGGGGAAACCGGCCTGGTGGAAGTTCGCGGGCCGAACGTCTTCCAGGGCTACTGGCGGATGCCGGAAAAGACCGCCTCCGAGTTTCGCGATGAGGGCTTCTTCATCACCGGCGATCTCGGGCTGATCGACGAAGACGGCTATCTGCATATCGTCGGGCGCGACAAGGATCTGGTGATCTCCGGTGGCTACAACGTCTATCCCAAGGAGATCGAGCAGTGGATCGACGAGCTGCCTCAGGTGGTGGAGTCGGCCGTCATCGGTGTTGCCCATCCCGATCTGGGCGAGGGGGTGACCGCGGCGGTGGTGCTGAAGCCGGGGGAATCGCTGGACGAATCTGACGTGCTGGCGGCGCTGAAGGACAAGGTGGCGCGCTACAAGCAGCCGAAGAGAGTGTTCTTCATCGATAGCCTGCCGCGCAACGTGATGGGCAAGGTCCAGAAGAACGCGCTTCGCGAACGCTATGCCGATATCTACCTGAGTGCCGAAACGGCAAATCCGTAGCATTACGGGAGGTTTTTCACCCTCGCCGCGTGGGTAACGCGGCACGGCCGTCACGCCGGGCGTGGCGGTTCCGATACACGCCAAGCTCCGATAACCGGGCCAATCATGACGATGTCTTTGTAAAACGTTCTATAACAATGCCCAAGAGGTGACAACGATGGTGATCTACGGTGTAGCACTCCTGGCCGGCTGCATGCTGGTCGGGCTAATCATCGGCGACGTACTCGGCCAGTTGCTGGGAATCGATGCCAATCTGGGCGGTGTGGGCATCGCCATGCTGCTGCTGATCTTCGTGACCGGCTACCTCAAGGATCGCGGCAAGCTGCCGGAGACGACCGAGAGCGGCATCAACTTCTGGAATGCGATGTACATTCCCATCGTCGTCGCCATGGCGGCCAGCCAGAACGTGGCGGCTGCCTTCAGCGGCGGCATGGTGGCGATCCTGGCCGGCGTACTGGCCGTTGTGCTGGGGCTGGCGCTGGTTCCCGTGCTGACCGGCAAGAAGGTCGACGATGCGAGCCCGCTCGAGTCGACCCCCACGCCCCATAGCGGCCACTGAGCGAGGAGCCCGACATGAACGATTCCATCGTCTCTCTGGTCGACAAGTATCACTTGATCGCCGCCTTCGCCGTGGTCGGTCTCGCCATGTACGTCGCCTACTGGATTAGCCGCAATCTGACGGCGGGGCGCCTGCACGGCTCGGCGATCGCGATCATCATCGGTCTCGTTCTCGCCTATGTCGGCGGCGCCTCGACAGGCGGGACCAAAGGATTGTCCGACGTCACGCTGTTCTCTGGCCTGGGCTTGATGGGCGGTGGCATGCTGCGGGATCTGGCGATCATCGCCACCGCCTATGGCGTGCGCTTTCAGGAGATCAAGAAAGCGGGCATGCGCGGCGTGATCGCCCTGTTCCTCGGCGTGTTGGTGTCGTTCGTGGCCGGCGCGGCGGTGGCTATCGGCTTTGGCTATACCGATCCGGTCGATATCACCACGATCGCGGCCGGCGCGGTGACCTATATCGTCGGGCCGGTGACCGGGGCCACGCTGGGCGCGAGTTCGGAAGTGATCGCGCTGTCGATCGCCGCCGGCCTGGTCAAGTCGATCCTGACCATGATCGCTACGCCGATGACTGCGAAGCTCATCGGGCTGGACAATCCGCGCTCGGCGATGATCTTCGGCGGGTTGATCGGAACGACCAGCGGCGTCGCGGCAGGTCTCGCTGCCACCGATGCGCGGCTGGTGCCCTACGGTGCGATGACCGCGACGTTCTACACCGGGCTCGGCATCCTGCTGGCGCCGACGGTGCTGTTCCTGGCGGTACGGATGTTCTTCTGAATATCTGCCCAAAAGGCCTCTTCGGAACGACGCAAACCCGAGCGATCGTTCCGGAAAGGCAGGCGCTGGCAACCACCCCCGGGGGCGGCCGTCAGCCTTGAAACGAGGGGAAGGTCGGCGTGCAGCAGCGCTCCTGGCAGGCGCTGGAAACGGGAGCGATCGAGACACAGCCGCGCCCGGCCGATTTCGCCTGGTAAAGCGCATGGTCGACCTCCTCCAGCAACCCCTTCGGCATCTGGTGACGATACTCGCCCACGCCAGCGGAGAAGCTTACCCGGAGGCGAGGTGTGCTCAAGGTCCGTTGGCGAAGTTGCTTGAGGACACGGTCTATCGTGGTCTGTGCCGAGAAGCGATCGACCCCGGGCAAGATCACCAGGAACTCCTCTCCGCCCCAGCGAACCAGAGTATCGCTCGAACGCAGCGCGCCGATCATGAAATGGCTGAACTCCGTTAACACTTCGTCGCCAACGGCGTGGCCGTAGCGATCGTTGATCTCCTTGAAGTGATCCAGATCGAGCATGGCAATGGCGACCTTTTCGCCATAACGCTGGCTTCGTTCCAGTGTCTGTTCGAGCAGTTCCAGGCCGAAGCGGCGATTGTGCAATCCGGTCAGGTCGTCTCGCGTTGCCAGATATTCGAGGCGACGATTCTTTTCCTCCAGTTGGCGCTCGATGTCGCATCGCTCGGTGATATCCACGAGAAAGGCAATCCGTTGAGGTTGGCCCGCTTCGTCGTGGCTGATCGTGTCCTCGATGATGACGGTACGCGATGACCCGTCATGCAACTGAACCTCCACGGCACGGCGTTGATCCAGTTCGTCGAAGAAGCTGGCTGCGTGTTGCTTCTCGGCAGTCTGGTGATGCTGCGAGGGCAATAGCTTCCGGAAGTGGGCATTGAGCAGATCGGTTTCCGCATAGCCGAAGAACTCGCAGAAGGCATGATTGACCAGCCGCAGATACCCTTCGAGATCGATGATACACACGCCCATGGGCAAGTTCCCGAGCACCTGGCGTAGATGCGGTTGCGCCTGTGGCAGTAGGCCCGGGGTATCGTCGATAGCGGTGATCTCGCCGATGGCGATGAGCACGTGACGCGTGGCACCCTCGTCGGCAAGTGTTTCCAGCGGAGAAATCTTGAGTTTCAGCGCTTGCAGCGGCTGCGCATGTTGGCGGATGTGAAAGCACTGCCACTGACTCGAGTTTTCCGACGAGACATTCAGCAATGCCGGATGATCGAGGCCAGCCGCCGGATAGCGATGAGCGTCCAGCCATTGCCAAGGGTCGGCCATGGGGAAGCCATCACCCAGGTGCAACTGACGTCTAGCCGTCTCGTTGGCATCGACCAGCAGGGGAACGCCGGCATCGAGCCGGTAGATCAGCGCCGCGATATTCAACGTGTCCAGCCCATCCGGCGTGGAAGGACCCTCGGCGGTCTGATGGGATGGCGAATTTTTCGAAGCAACCATAAGCCAGGGTACCGTGATTCGGACGGTGGAAGGAGTTGCCAGTCGTATCGCGGTCGTCAGTGTTCGCCACGAACCAGCGCGAAGCGCGATTCGGGGCAAACCGGTAGTTGTCCTGCGGCCGGTCTGGCAAACCAGTATCCCTGCTGTCTGGCAATACCGTGGCGGTAGAGCCAACGAGCTTCTTCTAGTTTTTCTATACCTTCGGCGATCAGAGTGATGTCCAGCTGATGCGCCAGGGTAATGATGTGTTCCAGAATTCTTTGCTGGCGGGGGGACTGGTGGATATCGCTGACCAGATGGCGATCGATTTTCAGCACGTCCGGCGAGATGTCGACCAGCAGGTCCAGATTGGCATATCCGGTGCCGAAATCATCCAGCGCCGTTTTCATCCCCATTTCGTGATAGCTGGTCACGATATTCTGTAGATGGCACCGATCCCCGACATTTTCCGACTCGGTGATTTCGAAACAGAGCCGGCTCGTCGGCCAGCCGACCCGCCTGGCTGCGGCAAGCGTGGCCTGAATGCATGCCTGTGGTTCGTAGACGGCGTTGGGCAGGAAGTTGATCGAAAGCATCCCTTCGGCCCCCAGATCGTGGGCCATTTCGATCGCCTTGACCCGGCAAGCCTGATCGAAGCGGTAGAGATTGGCGTGGTCGACCCGTGCCAGTATCGAGCCGGCGGATTCTCCACCAGTTCCTCTGACCAGCGCTTCGTATCCGTAGACTCGACCCTCGTCGATATTCACCAATGGCTGAAACGCCATGGTGAATTCGAAGTCCAGCGGTACGTCGCAGCGACCGCAAACGTTCTCGTGTCTGGCACAACCCGGCATTGTGTCCTCCTTGACGACATGCACGGTAATGATTGTTTTCTGCTCGACTTGAAATGCGTTCGTCAGCATTTCGGCAAGTTAACTAAGCTTAGAATATATGACTACGATCGAATAGCACCGATTTAGCAGAAAAGTGTGAATCGCGCTATCCCATGCGTCGCCGATTACCGACGTCGCAGAAATCCGCTATCAGCCTGCCGGAGTCCATGAAACCTTCCTCGAAACCTTCTTCAAGACCCTCTTCAAGCACTCTGATTTGTCTGATGGTGATTGCTGTCGGTGTCGCCTTCGACAAGGGAGTCTGGCAGATCCCGCGGGAGTGGAACCCGTTCGCGCCGCTGGTCGTGAGCGATCCCGTGACACCGGTCATGCGCTGGAAGCTGAAAGCGCTATCCGGAGATCGGGAGGCGTGTCTTGCGGCGCTGGAGACGGCGCCGGATATCGATTATACCCCGCTGGGGGATTACACCGCGGCGGCCGGTTGCCCGCTCGAGAACGTGGTTCGGCTCTCGAGCACGCAGGTCTCGTTCAGTTCGAGCTTCGTGGCCAGTTGCCCGCTGGCGCTGGCCTGGACCATGTACGAACAGCACGAACTGCAGCCGTTGGCTCGGCAGGTCTTCGGCGAGCGTGTCTCCCGCGTCCAGCATTACGGCTCTTTCGCATGCCGCAATATCTATCACCGCAAGAACGCCAGACGCAGCGATCATGCCACGGCGTCGGCACTCGATGTCGCGGCCTTCCGGCTCGAGGATGGGCGCCGAATCAGCGTACTCGAGGATTGGGGGAATGAGAGCGATCGTGGCCGGTTTCTCGAAGCGGCCCAGGCGGGCGCCTGTCACTATTTCGGCACCACCCTGGGCCCGGACTACAACGCCGCGCATGCCAACCACTTTCATCTCGGCATGCGCGGCGTGTCGTTCTGCCGCTAGGGTGGAACGAGGCAGGGAAGTCGCTGCAACGGCTCAGTCGTCGAGGTCGATATCGTCCTCGTCGGTTGCCGCGCCCGTGGCTGCACCGACACCGCCGCCGATCACGGCACCCTGAGTGACGTCACCTCCGGTCGCAGCCGCCGCGCCCGCACCGACTGCGGCACCGACGCCCGCGCCGCTGGCCGCACGCTCGCCGGTCGAGGTTCCGCATGCGGAGAGGCCGAGGGCGAGAAGCAGGGTCAAAAACGTCGTCCTTAACATAAGTTATCTCCTTTCAGGTGTGGTTACAGGCTAGAAACAAACCTGGCGCGCTGCAACTCGGGAGCGGAGTCATCGAACCCAGGCGTATACATCGAAAGTCGACTGTCCCTGTAAATATGATGTATGACAATTTAGCGGCTGATCGTCGACTGCTTGCCTCTCCAGGTCGAGTCGGCCCATTGCTATCCTCTGACGTTCCCGGAGAACGCCGATGCCCTCGGACCCGACTGTAGTGCGGTTTTCATACGCCATGCTCCCTCTTGCCCTGCCGATCCGTGATGTCAGGGTCACGACCGCGCATCGGGTATCGAAGAGGGTGATGTCATGAGCGTGATGGAGCCCCAGCCCCGTTTTCGAAACGCGGCGACGTCGAATCTCGGCATTTCCCGGCTCGAGCGCTGGTGGTTTCGCCGGCGTCTGCGACACATCCTCTGCCTGGCGGATTTCGAGCGTTTCGCGAAGCGGGTCCTGCCCAAGCCCATCTTCGGTTACGTGGCCGGCGCGGCGGAAACCAACGCTTCCTACGATGACAATTTCCGGGCCTTTCGCGAGATTGGGTTCGTGCATCGCTCGCTGGTCAATGTCAGCGGGCGGACGACCCGCACCTCGCTGATGGGGCGCGAGCACGCGCTGCCGTTCGGCATCGCGCCGATGGGCGTCAGCGCGCTGACCGCCTACCGTGGCGACATTCGTCTGGCCAGCGCCGCTCGGCGAGCCGGTATTCCCATGGTCATCAGCGCTTCCGGGCTGATCGCGCTGGAGGCGATTGCCGAGATCAATCCCGATGTCTGGTACCAGGCCTACATGCCACCCGACCCGGCATCCATTCATGCCCTGGTCGAACGCGTGGCGCGTGCCGGGATCCAGACGCTGGTCGTAACGGTCGACTCCGCCGTGGTGCCAAGCCGTGAAAACAACGTGCGCACCGGCTACAAGACGCCGATCCGCCCCGATCTTCGCCTGCTGTGGCAAGGTGCAACGCATCCCGAATGGTCGCTGTGTACCTTCCTGCGCACGATCCGTCGTCACGGCATGCCGCATTTCGAGCATGCCGGGGCCGAGCGCGGTGTTGCCCTCGTCGCCAAGAACGTCGAGCGGGACTTTTCCGGCCGGGAGCACCTCGATTGGGAGGACATCCGCCGCATTCGTCAGCAGTGGGGCGGCAAGCTGGTGCTGAAGGGCATCATGGCCGTGGAGGATGCGCGCAAAGCCGAGTCCCTGGGTGTCGATGGCATCATCGTTTCCAACCACGGCGGGCGGCAGCTGGACGGCGACGTCTCGCCGCTGCGCGTGCTGCCCGATATCGTCGCGGCGGTGGGTCTCGACGTGATGATCGATAGCGGCTTCCGGCGCGGTTCCGATGTGCTCAAAGCGCTCGCGCTGGGGGCGAAGTTCGTGTTCGTCGGCCGCCCGTTCAACTATGCCGCGGCGGTGGCGGGAGAAGCCGGAGTCGATCACGCCATTTCGCTTCTCGCGACCGAGGTGCACCGTAACCTGGGAATGCTGGGTATCAACTCGCTGGAAGAGATGACCGCCGACCGGCTCTATTTTCTTCCTCGGGCATCCTGAGTCGTGCGTGCGTTTGCGCGCCCAAGGATAGTTGCCGCGCCCGATCATGACAAAAGCCGCGAGGGCACTTAAGGTTATCGGTGGATCGTCGGCGCGCCAGAACCGTTTCCGGTGGCGCGCCCGACGAGCATCAATACCTGTTTCACTATCGACGAGGAGTGGCCCATGCGTTTGACCATCAAGGGTATCGAGGAAGGCAAGCCGATTCCGGCGCAGTTCGCTTTCGCCGTGCCCGACCCCGAGCAGCACATGCGCCTGAGCGACAATCGCAATCCGGAAGTGCGCTGGCTGGATGCGCCGCAAGGCACGCAGAGCTTCGTGCTGCTGGTGACCGATCCCGATGTGCCGGGCGTGGCGGACGACGTCAATCAGGAAGGCAAGACACTCCCTGCGGACCTGCCGCGCGTCGATTTCTACCATTGGGTGCTGGTGGACATTCCCGTCGAGGTCAACCTGATCGAGGAAGGCGAGATGGCCGATGGGGTAGTTCCGAAGGGCAAGACGCCAGGACAGACCGCCAAGGGCATCAGCGGGATCAACGGCTACACCGGGTTTCTGGCCGGCGATCCGGACATGGCCGGTGTCTACGGCGGCTACGATGGGCCTTGCCCGCCCTGGAACGATGAAATCGTCCATCGCTATACCTTCAGCGTGTTCGCGCTGGATATTCTCACGCTGGGCCTGTCGGGAGAATTTACCGGCGAGCAGGTTCGCGAGGCGATGGCAGGCCACGTGCTGGCCGAGTCCAGCATCACCGGAACCTATACCCTCAATCCGGACCTGCGCTGATCCCTCATGACGGCGCCAGGCCACGAGGCGAAGCGGCGGCCTAGCTCTTTGCGAAATTGTTGCCTGATTGGCTGTCAGCATGACGAGCTTCCCCGCTGATGGCCAGCGGGGAGCTTTCGAGTAGAGTCGATGGCAAGGAGAGAGCCGGTGGCGAGGAGAGAGTTGGTGGCCAGAAGAGAGTTGGTGGCCAGAAGAGAGTGGGTGGCCAGAAGAGAGTGGAGGATGGCGGGGAAACTTCGGCTGGGCGTGCTGGCGCTGATGGTAATGGCGTTGGCAGGTTGCGAAAGTCTATCGACGGGGTCGTTTCAGATGCCCGATATCTTCGATCGCTCCGGCAGCGACGAGGCCGTGGTCAAACGCCAGATTCCCTTCCCGGCCGAAGAGTATGCTCAGCTCGAAAAGCGTGGAACCTCGGCTATCCAGGGGCGGTTGACCTACAGAACGCCGGATGGACAGACGCTCGTGGGCTCCGATGAGACGATTTCGGTAGCGCCCGCGACGCGCTATGCGGCCGAAGCCGCCGAGGTGGCGCTCTCGGGACGCAAGATCGAACCGGCCGATCCCCGTGCCCGTGAATATACGCACTATGCCGAGACGGACGACAATGGCTATTTCGTCGTCAGGGGCATACCCGCGGGCGTGTTCTACGTTGCCGGTAGCGTGCTGCTACCCGGTGGCGAATCACGCAGCCCGATCATCATCAAGCAGATCGAACTTGGTGACGGACAGACACGAGACGTGGACCTGAGCCGCTGAATCCAGGGCGAAGTCGGCAAAATGATGCCGTTCATCCGAAGAATGGCATCCGATCGGGATCATTTTGTCGTGACGCCAAGTTCGATATCCAAGACCGGCGTTCATATCGACTGTCATGTCGGGCTGTGATGTCGATGAGTGCCAACTACGCTTGGCACCATCGAGAGGGCTTGCCAAAGAGAGACTGACACTTTCGTTCTTGTAAGCCAGACTCATCGGTCTCTTGTCTGAATTTATCCATTAACTGCGTAGTCCATTGCCGATACCGGGTTACACAGGGAACAATTCGGGTATGATACTGTTTAATCCGCTAGGCTCTCTTCAGGCGTAGCGCTGATTATTCAGAACATTAGCGCAGTAACGGTAAATTATATCTGCTCGGCTCTTGAAGCCGCTTGATGCCGTTAATGCCAATAATAAATCAAGACCGTGGTATGCAGGGTTTCGAGGCCAACTCAAAGGGATGGATGACAGCTTGGACAGCACTGCACATCAAGATCGCGTATTGATCATCGAAGACGACGAGCGTCTGGCGCATCTGACACGCGAATATCTGGAGGCCAACGGTTTTCAGGTCGGGCTCGAACACGATGGCGCCAACGGGGTGGAGCGCATCATCGAGGAACAGCCGGATATGGTGATCCTCGACCTGATGCTGCCGGGTGAGGACGGTCTATCGATCTGCCGTCGGGTACGACCGCATTATGCCGGCCCCATTCTGATGTTGACGGCACGGACCGACGACATGGATCAGGTTCTGGGCCTGGAAATGGGAGCCGACGATTACGTTCCCAAGCCGGTTCAGCCACGGGTGCTGCTGGCGCGCATGCGCGCGCTGATGCGTCGCGCCGACACCCTGGTTTCCTCGAGCGGGGCGACGCGCCTGACGTTCGACAATCTGGTCATCGACAGCGCCACTCGCGAGGCGTGGCTGGAAGATGAGCGTATCGATCTCACCAGCGCGGAATTCGATCTGCTCTGGCTACTGGCCGACAGCGCCGGCCGGGTATTGACGCGTGAGGAGATCTTCTCCCAGCTGCGCGGGATCAAATACGACGGACAGGATCGTTCCATCGACGTGCGCGTCTCGCGCATTCGCCCCAAGATCGGCGACGATCCCAACCACCCTCATCGCATCAAGACCGTACGGAGCAAAGGGTATCTGTTCGTGAGAGACAGTTGAGGGAGGGCGGCGATCGCGGTCGCCGTCTCCCCCTGTTACTTGCCCGACATTTCCCGCGAGATCCAACATGCGTCGTTCCTTTACCGACAGCACCTTCCTGCGATTCTACGTGTCGCTGCTGGCGGCGTTGGTCATTACCTTTGCGCTGGTACTGTTCGGCTTCCTGGTCGTCGACAAGGTGCGTCAGGAGCACTATCGGGAAAATCTCGTCAGCGGCCCGCTGGCACTGCTTTCCGATCTCGTCTCCCGCCAGCCGTTGGCACAGCGCGATGACTGGCTGGCGTCGATGGCGTCGACACTGGGCATGCCGTTGGGGTTGTTCCAGCTCGATGACCTGTCGCTGAATTATTTCGAGCGGGCGCGACTGCGTGAGAACCGGCCGGTGATCGAATCCACCGATGATGGCTGGCGCTCGCTGTACCAGCTGCCCAGTTCCAGTTGGGTGCTGGCGGCGCGGATCAACAGTCTCAACGAGATGCAGCTTCGGGGTATCACCGAAGTGCTGCGCAGCTGGTTGAGCGGCGAAGAGAAGGAGATCCAGGCTCGCCGGCTGGCGCGCGTCCAACAGCAGTTCCACATGCCGGTTGGTCTCTATACTTCGCCGCCGACGGATGTCGACCCTATCCAGGCGACGCGCCTCGACGCCGGCGAAGTGGTGGTGCGTCTCGAAACGGGGCTGAGTGCGCTCTATATTCATGCTCGGGTCGGGCCGGATCGCTGGCTGCGAATCGGTCCGCTGCCCAGTTTCGAGTCGATGCCGCTGTCGCTGGCGCTGGCTTTGCTGATCATGGTGCTGACGACGCTGGCCGGCGCCATCTATCTCATCGTGTGGGGCGTCGAAGGCCGGGTGGGGCGGCTCGAACGGGCCGCGACGCGCATTGCGGCGGGTCATCTCAACTCGCGAGTGCGGGTCGACAGCAACGACTTCATCGGCCGTCTGGGCATGGCGCTCAACGGCATGGCGGCGCAGGTCCAGATGCTGCTGCGCAGCCAGCAGGAGATGATTCGGGCCGTCTCCCACGAACTGCGTACGCCGGTGGCACGCATTCGCTTTGCGGTACAGATGCTGGAAGATCTCAGCAAGGACGAGGTCGCCCAGCGCCAGTTGGCGGGCATCGACGAGGATATCGCCGAACTCGACCGGCTGATCGATGAAATCCTCACCTACGCCAAGCTCGACAGCGAGAATGCCCAGGGCGTGACGCTGCAGACGGAAAGCCTGGAGTGTCGTGCGCTGGCCTGGCGAGTACTGGAGACGTTGAGCCCGCTGCACCCGCACCTCGAACTGCGCGTTGCCGATGGCGAAGAGCTCGAGGTGGAGGCGGAGCCACGCTACCTGCAGCGCGCGGTCCAGAACCTGGTCGCCAATGCCTGCCGGCATGCGGAGAGTCAGGTCGTGGTGAAGGTCCATCGCGAACCCCGGGCCGTGCGCATCGACGTCGAAGACGATGGCCCGGGGGTGCCGGAAGAGAAGCGCATCGCCATCTTCAAGCCATTCGCCCGGCTGGACGACAGTCGCACCCGGCGCTCGGGCGGCTACGGCCTGGGGCTCTCCATCGTCCAGAAGATCATGGCCTGGCACGGCGGCAACGTCGTGGTCGATCGCAGCGAGAGCCTGGGCGGCGCTCGCTTCAGCCTGCTGCTGCCGCTACACGGCCGGGAGGCGATTCGGCCGCTGACATTCGACGAAGAGACGGTTTGACGATCTTTCGCGGCTGACCTATTCGCGGCTACCCCATGCGCGGCTTCGGTAAGCGCCCGATCGTCAGGCGTCTTCCGGCGTGGCGGCTGGCTTGACGCCACTGAGCACCGCAAACGAGGTGTCTCTTGCGGTGCGGATGAAGTCCTCCATCCACGGCAATTCCAGGTTGTCCTCCCGCACTGCCGCGTAGAGCGTGCTCCACACCCCGTCCTTGCCCAGCGGCAGCGCCTTGACGTAATCCCGCTCCAGATACTCCGTCAGCGCCCAGTTGGGCAGGGCGCACACCCCGCGGCCACTCGCCACCAGTTGCATCATCATCACCGTGAGTTCGGCGCTGCGGATTTCCTGCGGGCGCACGTCGGCGGGATCGAGAAACTGGGTGAAGACATCCAGGCGGGAGTGATCCACCGGATAGACGATGAGCGTTTCCGTGGCGAGATCCGAGGGCTCGACCCAGCTTCGGGTCGCCAGCGCGTGCTGCTTGGAAACGGCGAGCAGGCCTTCGTAGCGGAACAGGGGGGCGTAGTGCACGCCCGGCAGCGGCTCCGGGTTGTCCGTGATGACCAGATCGAGCGCTTCGCGCGTCAGCCCCGGCAGCAGATCGAAATTCTGGCCGCTGGGAATATCGACTTCCACCTCCGGCCAGTGATCGCGGAAATGGTCGATGGTCGGCATCAGCCACTGGAAGCAGCTATGGCACTCGATCGCCATGTGCAGGCGACCCTGTTCGTGGCCGGCCAGCCGTGCCAGGTCGCGTTCCGCCAGACGCAGCTGGGGCAGCACCTGTTCGGCCAGGGTCAGCAGGCGTTCCCCGGCGCGGGTGAACGACACCGGGCGCGTCTTGCGGGCAAACAACGGCATGCCGAGCCGCGACTCGAGATCCTTGATCTGGTGCGATAGCGCCGACTGGGTCAGGTGGACGCGCTCCGCCGCTTCGACCAGCGAGCCGGTGTCACGCAGAGCGATCAACGTGCGGAGATGGCGAAGTTCGAGCATGTGATGAATTTTGCTCACTTTGAGGATTAGATAAACGCGTTTGATTCAAGGTGCGTTGCCGGAGAGACTGCCGCCAAGCCATGATCTTCTCCATTCTAACCGCTAACTCCGAGAGACCCCACAAATGACCACCCTGGTGCACACTCTGGGCTATCCGCGTATCGGCGCGCATCGCGAATTGAAGAAAGCCGTCGAAGCCTACTGGAAGGGCGAGCTGGATCGAGATGGACTCGAGCAGGAAGGCGCGCGGCTGCGCAAGGCGCACTGGCAGGACCAGATCGATGCCGGCCTGGATGTCGTCACCGTCGGTGACTTCGCTTTCTACGATCAGGTGCTCAATGTTTCGGTGCTGGTGGGGGCAGTGCCGCCACGCTTCGGCAGCGTCGCAGGAGAGGTCGATCTCGACACCAGTTTCCGCATGGCGCGGGGTCGCGCGCCGTCCGGCGAGCCGGCGCCGGCCTGCGAGATGACCAAGTATTTCGACACCAACTATCACTATCTGGTGCCGGAGTTGTACGAAGGGCAGACGTTCCGGATCGCCAGCGAGCGCCTGTTCGAGGAGGTCGCCGAAGCCAGGGCGCAAGGGCATCCGATCAAGGTGGCGCTGACCGGCCCCGTCACCTGGCTGTGGCTGGCCAAGTCCAAGAGCGAGGGGCTCGAACGCCTTTCGTTGCTCGACGATCTGGTCTCGACTTATGGGCAGATTCTGGCTCGGCTCGCCGACGCCGGCATCGAATGGGTACAGCTGGATGAGCCGGCGCTGGTCCAGGACCTGCCGAGCGAGTGGCAGCGCGCGTTCGAATTCGCCTACAACCAGCTGCAATCGGCCCCGGTAAAGCTGCTGGTGGCGAGCTACTTCGGCGGCCTCGGCGACAACCTGGGGCTGGCGCTATCGCTGCCGGTCGAGGGGCTGCACGTGGATCTGGCCCGGGCACCGCAGCAGCTCACGGCCGTGCTCGATCGCCTGCCGCCCTACAAGGTGCTTTCCGTCGGAGCCATCGACGGCCGCAACATCTGGCGCGCCGATCTCGAACGTCTCGCCGGTGAACTCAAGGATGCCAAATCTCGCCTGGGCGACCGGCTCTGGCTGGCCCCGAGCTGCTCGCTGCTCCACGTGCCGGTGGATCTGGACAACGAAACCAGGCTCGATCCGGAGCTGAAAAGCTGGCTGGCGTTCGCGCGTCAGAAGCTGGATGAAGTCGTGGCACTGTCGCACGTGCTCGACGGCGCGGAAACGGCGGCGGATCGCCAGCGCGTCGAG
The DNA here is from genome assembly GCF_001858555.1 of Salinicola sp. MIT1003. Classification (NCBI taxonomy): domain Bacteria; kingdom Pseudomonadati; phylum Pseudomonadota; class Gammaproteobacteria; order Oceanospirillales; family Halomonadaceae; genus Salinicola; species Salinicola sp. MIT1003. The sequence continues at coordinate 112,750 of NZ_MCAP01000002.1, read as the reverse complement.
GATGCCAGCCGAGCCCTGGCGGCGCGGCGCGAGTCACAGCGCATTCACAAGCCGCAGGTTGCCGAGCGTCTGTCGAAGGTCGGCAATGCCGACACGCGTCGCGCCAGCGTCTACACGGTTCGGGCCGCGGCACAGCGTGAGCGACTGAATCTGCCGCTGTTCCCGACCACCACGATCGGCTCCTTTCCGCAGACGCAGGAAATCCGTGCGGCCCGCCGCGACTTCAAGCGAGGCGAGCTTGACGCGGCGGATTACGAAGCCCGCATGCGCGAAGAGATCGCGCTGGTGGTCGAACGCCAGCAACAGCTGGGGCTCGATGTGCCGGTGCATGGCGAGGCCGAGCGTAACGACATGGTCGAATATTTCGGCGAGCAGCTCGACGGTTTCGCCTTCACCCAGAACGGGTGGGTGCAGAGCTACGGCTCCCGCTGCGTCAAGCCGCCGGTGATCTTCGGTGACGTGACGCGGCCTGAAGCGATGACGGTGCGCTGGAGCGAGTACGCCCAGTCGCTGACCGACAAGCCCATGAAAGGCATGCTCACCGGGCCGGTGACGATCCTGCAGTGGTCCTTCGTTCGTGACGATCAGCCCCGCGCCACCACCTGCCGCCAGATCGCCCTGGCGCTGCGTGACGAGGTCGCCGACCTGGAACGTGCCGGTATCGCGATCATCCAGATCGACGAACCGGCGCTGCGGGAAGGGCTGCCGCTGCTGCAGGCCGAATGGCAGGCGTATCTCGACTGGGCGGTGGAGTGCTTCCAACTGAGCGCTGCCGTGGTTGCCGACGAGACGCAGATCCACACCCACATGTGCTATGCGGAGTTCAACGACATCATCGGCGCCATCGCCGCCATGGATGCCGATGTCATCACCATCGAGACCTCGCGTTCCGACATGGAGCTGCTGGACGCCTTCCAGCACTTCGATTACCCCAACGAGATCGGGCCAGGCGTCTACGATATCCACTCGCCGAACATTCCCGAGTGCGCCTGGATGGTCGACCTGATGGTCAAGGCCGCGGAAAAGATCCCGGCCGAGCGGCTCTGGGTCAACCCGGACTGCGGTCTCAAGACGCGGGGCTGGGCCGAAGTGGAGCCGGCACTGGCCAACATGGTCGAGGCGGCTCGCGAGTTGCGCAAGCGCTATGCGTGAAGCGATTTTCCAACGATGAACGGACTGTGTTCGGGTCCGCCGTCGGGTTCGGTCCGCCGTCGGGTTCGGTCCGCCGGAGAGGTTGATCCGCCGGTGAGTTGGGTCCGCCGATGGCGCTGACATGTTAGGCTGAGCGTTGCGCCGCGAGACGATCTCGCGGCGCTTTTTTGTGACCTGCCATCCCTGGCGGTCACCCTCCGGGCCGTCGCTGCGCGACGTCAAAAATCGCGCCCGGCGATTTTTTGTGACGGCTATCCGTGTTCAGACATCTCTCGGGAATCGTGCTCATGTCCAAAGCGCTTCAGGCTGGCAAAGACCGCCGCGTCCTCTATCGTCATCGTTCATCGGTTCGCTGGCTGACGCTGTCGGTCGGCGCGCTCATGCTCGCGGGCTGCGCCAGCGGCGGGCAGCAGGAAGTGTCTTCCGCCGCGCCGCCGTCAGGGCTGGATGCGCTCAAGTCGCCGCTGATGCCAAGCGCCTTCTTTGCCGATGGGGGCGAGACCTTCACCGCCTGGCGCTGCACGCCGTCTCAGGATCTGGTGACCACCACGCCCGACGATCGGCGGCTGCGACTGTGGACGGCGCTGGGGGAAACCGAGCTGCCCAGTGCCGTGGTCGGCACCGGTTCGCGCTACCAGCTCGGCGGGCTATCGTTCTGGCGCCAGGGGCGCGATGCCCGTGTCGAGAGCGACAACGGGCGGCTGGTCTGCACTCTGGCCAGTGAACGCAAGACGACCACGCGGCAGGAACACCCCGAAAGCATTTTCTACGCCAGCGGCAACGAACCCGGCTGGAATCTCTCCCTCGATCGCAACAGCCACTCGCTGACGCTGGTGTCCGACTACGGTCAGGCCGAGGATACCTTCGACTATCGGGTCGCCTCGGTGCAGAACGGAAGCGAGGCGCGCATGGTGCTGGTCAGCGACAGCGGCCGATACCCCATGGAGCTGGATCTGCGGGCCGGTGCCTGCTTCGACGACATGAGCGGCAAACCGTGGCCGGTCAAGGTGACGCTGCGCTACGGCGACCGGGAGTTTCACGGTTGCGGGCAGGGCGTCGAAGCCAGCCGTTGATGGCAGATGGCGGCGGGGCCGTCATGGCGGAGATCGGAAAGAATCGATGCGATCGAACGTTTCATGCCATATTTCGCGGTTTTCATTCCAAAAACCACAATGAATAATGCCTCCCATGTAGCCGTCAGGTAGCGGCATCTCGCTGTAGTGCAACCCACATTGGAGGCAGTTTCATGGCGCAGCGCATTCTTCTCATCACCAGTTCCCTGTTCGGCGAAGGCGGCCAGTCCAGCGCGCTGGCAGCATCCTTCAAGTCGGCTTTGGAAGGCCGTGACGTCGAGCTCGTCGAGCGCAACGTGGTCGAGCAGGCACTGCCGCACCTGACCGGCGCCGAAATGACGAGCTGGATGACCGAGCCCGGCGAACGCAGCGACGAACAGCAGGCGCTGGCGCGGATCTCCGACGACCTGCTGGCGGAAGTGGAAGCCAGCGACGTGCTGGCGCTGGCCGTGCCGCTCTACAACCTGGGGATCCCCAGCCAGCTCAAGTCCTGGTTCGATCGCATTCTGCGCGCCGGCAAGACCTTCCAGTACACCGCCAACGGGCCGGTGGGGCTGCTCGAGGGCAAGTCCGGTCTGATCCTGGCGGCGCGCGGCGGCATGTACGCCGGCACCGAGATGGACTCCCAGACTCCGCATCTCAAGCACATGCTTCGCCTGATGGGTATTGAGGACGTGCACACGATCTACGCGGAAGGCTTGAATATGGGCGAGGATCGCAAGCAGCAGTCGCTCAAAGAGGCTCAGCAGGCGATCGGTCAGTACGTGGCAACGCGTTTCTGAACACCTGATGGTCCGGTCGCCATGACGTCGAAGGCCCGATATCGATGATGTCGGGCCGTTTCGTCTGCCTTCCGGAGCGTTCGCCGATGGCGAGATAGGCGGTAGGCCGGTCCACGATTCACCGAACGTCGGTCGTGGTCTACCATAGAATGGTTCAACGTTTTGACGAATCAGGAAGATGTCATGGAATATTTGCACACGATGGTTCGCGTCGCCGATCTCGACGCCTCGCTGCACTTCTACTGCGATTTGCTGGGACTGCAGGAAGTCTCGCGCAAGGAGAGCGAGAAAGGGCGCTTCACGCTGGTGTTTCTGGCAACGCCCAACGATACGCCGCGCGCCAAGGCCGAGCAGACGCCGATGGTCGAGCTGACCTACAACTGGGACCCGGAAGCGTACACCGGTGGTCGCAACTTCGGCCATCTGGCCTATCGGGTCGACGATATCTACGCGCTGTGCGAGAAGTTGCAGGCGGGTGGCGTCACCATCAATCGTCCGCCGCGAGACGGCCACATGGCCTTCGTGCGTTCGCCGGACGGCATCTCCATCGAACTGCTGCAGAAAGGCGACGCCCTGGCGCCGCAGGAGCCGTGGGCCTCGATGGAAAACACGGGTAGCTGGTAATTGCCGTGAGTCGCTCGAGTCGTCTTTTCTGCGGCTGGCTGCTGCTGGTGGCAATCGCTGCCAGCAGCGGCATTCTGGCGCCGCCCGGCGAGTGGTACGCCGCGCTTGCCAAACCGCCACTGACGCCGCCTGACTGGCTGTTCCCTGTCGCCTGGACGCTGCTGTATCTGATGATGGCCGTGGCGGCCTGGAAGGTGACGCTGGTCGCGCCGCGCGGCGAACGCGGAAAGGCGCTGTTGCCTTTCGTGCTGCAACTGATCGCCAATGGCCTCTGGTCGTGGCTGTTCTTCGCGGCCCACTGGATGCTGATCGGCCTGCTCGACCTGCTCCTGCTGTGGGGGTTGATCGTCTGGACGATCGTGACCTTCTCGCGCTATTCACGCCTCGCTGCCGGCTTGCTGTTGCCTTATCTGGTGTGGGCCGGTTTCGCGGCCTATCTGAACGCCGGAGTGCTGGTACTCAACGCGCCATGGAACTGAAGGCCGGCAGCTCGATGGTCGGTCTATTCAGGGCCAGTATTTATCGATGGCCAGGCCCTGTTGATGGCCAAGATCTGTCGATGATCAGAACTATCGGCCAAGAGCTATTGGTTAAGAACTCTTGGCCAGAACTCTTGGCCAGAACTCTTGGTTAAGGACTCTTGGCTAAGGACTATTGATGGCTAAGGACAGCGCATGAATCATCAAGCTCAATCCCTGCCGGCCGAGATCGACAAGGCCATGCGCCGGGAAGCCGCCGAACTCGATCGGCTGGATGGCGATGTCTATCGCCAGTTCGATCGCGATCCATTGGCACCGATCGTCGGCCTCGGGCCTAAAAACGCCAAGCTCGCCGTGTTCGGGCGGGACCCCGGCAAGAAGGAAGTCGAAGTGGGGTTGCCGTTCGTCGGTGCTGGCGGGCAAAAGGTGCGGGAGGCACTCTATCGTCACCGCCACGGACAACCGCTCCCGGACTTCGAGGCGTCATTGACGGTGGGGGACGACCTGTTCTGGATCAATACCGTTCCCTACAAGCCGGTGGGCAACAAGGCCTGGTCCATGGCCGTAAAGCGCCGCTTCCAGCCGTTGGTGGCGGCCCTGCTGACTCGACAATGGGACGGTGACCGGGTGATCACGCTGGGGCGAGAGGCGTTTCTCTGGTTCGGTATCGGGCAGCCCCGGGAGGTCCGGGATGCGCTGGAGGCCTTCTGGTCGCGAGAGGACCGCTTCTCGGCGACGCATGTCACCCAGCTGACGCTGGACGATGGGGAGACCAAGCGCTTCGTTCTCGCGCCGTTGCCTCATCCTTCGCCGCTCAACCAGCGCTGGTTCAAGCGCTTCCCCGAGCTGCTGGCTCAGCGGCTGGCGGACTTGAAGATCGAATGAGGTTGCCGGCGCGACTCGTCAGTCGGGTCTGGCTGCCATGCGCCCGCTTCCCAGGAACATGATCGCCAGTGCTCCGAACAGGAACATGCCCTGCAGTTCCAGCGTCCAGCCGCCCTGGCTGTTGAGAGTCCACAGTTGGGAGGTATGGACGAGAATCAGCGCCACGACCATGTTGACTGCCATCAATAGCCCGCCAATTCTTGCCTGCCAACCGACAATGGCCATCAGCGGCGCGACGATCTCGCCAATCAGCACGCCATAGGCGACGAACGACGGCAGGCCCATCCCCGCCAGTTGCTGGGCAATGCCGTTGAGACTCGTGGGGTCCATTAGCTTGCTGATGCCGTGAAGCAGGATCAGAGCACCGACACACAGTCGTAGCAGCAGTTTGCCCAGATCGTCGTTGTGCAGAAAACGCATAGGAAATTTCCGTATTAGCCAAGTCCAGTGCCGTGTCGGCGCGTCTAGGCTACCAGAACTCGTCCTGATTCACGGCTATAGGAAATGGTTAGCGAATTGTAAGACCTGGACTACAATGTTGTACGTAATTTTGACAATGTTAATTTTTGTCAAAAGCAGTGATACTCGGCCACTCTCTTCCCGGTACTGTGTCAGCCCGCAGCTTGGGTGATTGGCGTTTCGACCAAGCCAGGCCTACGAAGAGCCCCTGCATAAAACGGGTCATACCCAAGCACAATAATGAGTCGCAATGCGCAGCTTGTTTCTCTCTATCCGGCAGAAAGGTACCGAGTTCTGGCGGAAATGTACCGAGGCGCCTGATTCTCTCCCGGCAGAGCGTCGGCGTAGCTTCGAGATCATGGCTGAAATCTATCTGCTCGCTTTCTGTCTGCAACTGGCAGTAGCGCCTGTGTTGTATCTGGTCGATCGTCCGCTGCTAGGTGGGCTCAATCTACTCTGTCTGGCAGGTTATGTGGTAGCCCTGGTGTTGCATCGTCGGCTCTTCGTGGCCACGGCGTTGACGATCAAGCTATCTACCTTCCTGATCTTCGTCATCATCGGGATCGCCATCACCGCTGACTCATCCAGCTTGATCTACTATCTGCTGTTCGCCGAAGTCGAGCTGATGCTTGCTGATCTCAGAAGACGCACCAAGATCTTGGTTACCGGCTGTTTGATTGCGCTATCTTTTGGCGTACTCCGTCTGCCTCCGCTGTACGGCACGGACGCGAGATTATCGACGGTCGATATGCTGCTCTCCGATTTGGGGCTGGGGCTGGTCTTCGTCATGCTGTGCGTGGTGATCCTGCGCATGTTGACGATCACCGATCGCCACGAGCATCGTTACCGCAGCGATGCCATGCACGATTCGCTCACGCGAGTCCTCAATCGGCGAGCGATCTTTGAACGGGCCTCGGCTTACTGGAAACGCGGGCGGGGATTCGCCATCGTGCTGGTGGATGCCGACCGGTTCAAGGAGATCAACGACAACTACGGGCACACCGCCGGTGATGCCGTGCTGCGTCATCTGGCCGGACTGTTGCGAGACTCACTCAGGGGCGATGACAGCGTTGGTCGTGTCGGCGGTGAAGAGTTCTTGATCTTGCTGCCAGGCGCCGGAAAGACCGAGGGCGTCGCCGCTGCCACGCGAATTCGCGATCGGCTGTCTCGCCACCCCTGTCAGCTCGATGACCTGGTGCTGCCGGTAACGCTGTCGATGGGGATCGCACGGTCCCGCGAGGGCGAGCAGCTGCGTGACGTGATCGATCTGGCTGATCGCCGTCTCTACGCGGCCAAATCCGCCGGACGCAATCAGGTCGTCGCCGATGGTCACGCCGAGAGTGCCGCATCGAGCAATGCGGAGCGCCTGACCCTGGGCGCTGAGCGTGCGTTCGAAGCCGACGACGTCTGAGCGGGTAAGTCAGGCGCCGAGTCGGTGGGTCCGTTCAATGAACGGATTCAACGGGCGAGTGGCAGACGCGATAGCCCGCGCTGGATCAGCGCGGTGACCTTGCTCGCGACGGGCGTGCACAGCACCCAGGGCAGCGCGAGCTGGGCGATGCTCAGCGCGCCCATATAGACGTCGCTGAACCAGTGCGCGCCGACCATGATCCGGGGTGCGCTCAGCAGTAGCACGAAGGCACCGCTCCAGGCGGCGGTGCGGCGATCGGCAAAGCGCAGCATGAATCCGGCGAAGATCATCAACATCAGCCCATGGTCGCCGGGAAAACTGTTCGACGCCGAATCCTTGGTGGGTATCGAGACGATATCCGTCAGGCGAGCGGCATGCGCGAAGAATCGTGTCGGGCTGGGGTGCCCATAGGTAATGGCCTTGTTGGTCACGATCGCGATGACGCCGGCGGTCAGCAGCATCGTCACGCCGATACTGAACCAGCGACGCAGGCGGTCAGGATGCGGATCCCGACGCATGGCGATGGTGAACAATACCCCCATGACGCCGAACGAGGCGGCGTCGAAGAAGCGCGTGTTGAGCAGCGCCAGCAGATCGTCCCAAAGCCCGTTTTCCGGCGTGATCCACTGGTTGAAGGCCCAGAAGATCCTGTCGTCCAGGTCGGTCCAGGGTAGCCCGTGGGGCAGCGCCCAACTGAGCAGCAAGAGCAGGCCGGTCACATTGAGCCCTAACAGGCGCTTCCACTGTATGTTCATCGATCGCTCGCAGATAATTCGTTTGCGAGGAGCATAATTTAAGAATCACATAAGGAACAGTGTTCTAAAACTTGCCCGTGAATATCCCGCTATGACGTTTCGCCGCGCCGACTCTGGTCTCGCTAGAATGAAAAAAGCCCTCGATGAACTGTCGAGGGCTCGAGGCGCGGTGGTAGCGACAGGTCAGCCGTTGAGTTCGGCGATCTTGGTCCGCTGCTCGACCAGCACCTGACGCGCCGCCAGATACTCCTTGAGCTTGCCGCGTTCCTTCTCGACGACCGCTTCCGGTGCCTTGGCGGTGAAGCTCTCGTTGCCCAGCTTCTTCTCGATGCCGACGATCAGCTTGTCCTGCTTGTCGATCTCCTTGGCCAGACGCTGCAGTTCCGCCTCCTTGTCGATCAGATCGGCCATCGGCACCAGCACTTCCATGTCGCCGACCAGTTGCGTCGCCGACAGCGGTGCCTGTGCCGGATCGTCGAGCCAACTGACACTTTGCAGCTTGGCCAGCTTGGAGAGGAACAGGCGGTTGGCCTCGAGGCGGTCGCGATCGCCGGCGTCACCCTTGGTCAGCAGCACATCCAGCGGCTTGCCGGGCGCGATATTCATCTCGGCGCGGATGTTGCGCACCGCGACGATCACGCCCTTGAGCCATTCGATGTCGCGGATCGACTGCTCGTCGATGCGCGATGCATCGGCTTCCGGCCAGGGCTGGTTCATCAGGCTTGCGCTACCGGCATCCGCCGTTTGCGCAAGCGTGCCGGCCAGCGGCGCGACGCGTTGCCAGATCTCCTCGGAGATGAACGGCATCATCGGATGCGCCAGGCGCAGGATCACCTCTAGCACGCGGACCAGCGTGCGCCGGGTGCCGCGCTTTCTTTTATCCAGCTCGGCCGCTCCCGATATCCTGTCTCCCGCGGCATTAGTACCTCCCTGTACGTCATCCTCCCACAGCACCGGCTTGGAAAGCTCAAGATACCAGTCGCAATACTCGTTCCAGACGAAGTCGTAGAGCGCCTGGGAAGCGTGGTCGAAACGGTACTCTTCCAGCGCCCTGGTGACCTGGGCTTCGGTCTGCTGCAGGCGCGAGATGATCCAGCGATCCGCCAGCGACAGCTCGACGGGCTCGCCACCGAGTCCGACATCCTGACCCTCGGCATTCATCAGCACATAGCGCGAAGCGTTCCACAGCTTGTTGCAGAAGTTGCGGTAACCGTCGAGACGGCCCATGTCGAACTTGATGTCGCGCCCGGTGGTCGCCAGCGACAGGAAGGTGTAGCGCAGCGCGTCGGTGCCGTGGGCCTCGATCCCTTCCGGGAACTCGCTGCGGGTCGCTTTCTCGATCGCGCGCGCCTTCTGCGGCTGCATCATGTTGCCGGTACGCTTGGCCACCAGCGTTTCCAGGTCGATGCCGTCGATCAGGTCGATCGGGTCGAGCACGTTGCCCTTGGATTTCGACATCTTCTGGCCCTGGGCGTCTCGAACCAGGCCGTGGACGTAGACGGTCTTGAATGGCACTTCGCCGGTGAAGTGGCCGGTCAGCATGATCATGCGCGCGACCCAGAAGAAGATGATGTCGAAACCGGTGACCAGCACGCTGGTGGGGTGGAAGGTCTCGAGTTCCGGTGTCTTCTCGGGCCAGCCCAGAGTGCCGAAGGTCCACAGTCCGGAGCTGAACCAGGTATCGAGCACGTCGTCGTCCTGGGTCAGCGTCACATCGGCGGCAATGTCGTATTTCTCGCGCGCTTCCTGCTCGGTGCGGGCCACGAACACGTTGCCGTCGGCGTCGTACCAGGCCGGAATGCGATGACCCCACCACAGCTGGCGCGAGATGCACCAGTCCTGCAGGTCGCGCATCCAGGCGAAGTACATGTTCTCGTAGTTCTTGGGGACGAACTCGATATCGCCATTCTCGACGGCTTCGATGGCCGGTTTGGCCAGCTTCTCGATGGCGACGAACCACTGGTCGGTCAACAGCGGTTCGATGACGTCACCGGAGCGATCGCCGTAGGGCAGGGTGTTGGTGACCGTCTCGATCTGCTCGAGCAGGCCGGCGGCCTCCATGTCGGCGACGATGCGCTCCCGCGCGACGTAGCGATCCAGGCCGGCATAGGCGGCGGGCAGGGTATCGTCGACATCGGGCAGCAGCCGCCCCTGCAGATCGAACGCTTCGGCGCGTTCGAGAATGGTCGCGTCTTTCGAGAAGACGTTGATCAGCGCATGATCGTGGCGCTTGCCGACCTCGTAGTCGTTGAAGTCGTGGGCCGGGGTGATCTTGACGCAGCCCGAGCCCTTTTCCATGTCGGCGTGTTCGTCGGCGATGATCGGAATCCGCCGGCCGACCAGCGGCAGCTCGATGAATTTGCCGATCAGAGAGGCGTAGCGCGGGTCTTCCGGATTGACCGCCACGCCAGTGTCGCCCAGCAGTGTCTCCGGGCGGGTGGTGGCGACGACCAGGTAATCCTTGCCGTCGGCGGTCCTGGCGCCATCGGCCAGAGGATAGCGGAAGTGCCAGAACTGGCCCTGCTGCTCGCGGTTTTCCACCTCGAGATCGGAGATCGCGGTGTGCAGTGTCGGGTCCCAGTTGACCAGGCGCTTGCCGCGATAGATCAGCCCTTCGTCATGCAGGCGAACGAAGACTTCCTGCACCGCCTTGTAGAAGCCGTCGTCCATGGTGAAGCGCTCGCGGCTCCAGTCGACGCTGGCCCCCATGCGGCGCAGCTGGCGGGTAATGTGCCCGCCGGACTCCTCCTTCCACTCCCAGATCTTGTCGATGAACGCCTCGCGACCCAGATCGTGGCGCGTCTGGCCGGTTTCCGCAGCCAGCTTGCGCTCCACCAGCATCTGCGTGGCGATGCCGGCATGATCGGTGCCGACCTGCCACAGCGTGTTGTTGCCGCGCATGCGCTTCCAGCGCACCAGCGTGTCCATGATCGTGTCCTGGAACGCGTGACCCATGTGCAGGCTGCCGGTCACGTTGGGCGGCGGAATCATGATCGAGAAGGGCTCGCCTTCTCCGCTCGGCGCGAAGCGGTTGTCGGCTTCCCAGCTTTCATACCAGCGGGTTTCGATCTGATCGGGTTGGTAGGTCTTGTCCATGGCAGCTATCGGGCTCGGCAATGAGTGGCGACGACACGCGGCGCACCCGGCTCGCACTTGCGGGAAAGCGGGATACGGCGTAGCGAAAATGGCGGGGATTATACCCTTTGGCGGCAGGCGGCGTCATGGCGGGAGGCCGCCGGACTCTATTTAACGGCACCGTTGCGAAAAGTTGGCGAGCGCAGCCACTTTTGCCAGGAAACGCTGAATAAATCGACGAGCGGCGTAAAGCGCAAGGCGTACGGAGCACAGGAACCGGAGCCTATGGGGTATAGGTGAGGATTCCGATCGGACCGGCGCCCCGGCATCGCACAACGAAGCGATTTGCCGGGGACGCCGAGTTCGCGCAGACATTTATGCAGTGTTTCCCTAGAGCTTGTGCGCCTCGACGCGATAACCCCGATCCTTGTAGGTCTTCCAGCAGGCGCGCTTGGTACGCAGCACGTCCTGATGCTGGTTGATGATCTCGGCGACCCGCTCCACCCGCGAGAACCACTCGGGGATCTCGTCGTGCAGGTTCAACATGGCCTGGACGCCCGGTTCCGGCACGGTTTCCCAGCCGATCGTCACCGGCGGTGGCGGCTCCATCGCATCGCCCGCCACCCGGTGCGGGACGTAGCTCTCTTCGCGGAAGGTCCACAGCAGCTCGTCCAGCTCGCGGGCCATGGCCTCGTCCTGCGTATGGATGTGCAACTGATACCCCTTGCGATAGATCGTCTCCGCCAGCCGGCAGGCGAAGTCGAGCCGGGCTTCCAGCGTGGTATCGGGCAAAATGTAGAAATCGACCTTGGTCATAAATCCCTTCGGGGAGCGGTAAGCAGTAAGAGCGGCGCTTCGCGCCTGGACGCGGTAAGAAAAGCCAATCCCGGCTACGGGCTACGGGCTACGAGCTACGAGCTACGAGCTACGGGCTACGGGCTACGGGCTACGGGCTACGGGCTACGGGCTACGGGCTATAGGCTATGGGCTACGACGTTGTGAAAAAAGTCGCAGGATATCGAATTCTGTCCTTGGCGGCTCGTCTACGGGCTCGAGTCGGCGCCGAGCGAGATGAGTGGCTAGGCGCACGGCGCGCAAGGAACGAGACATAACACGGGGTTAGGCGAGGCCCGCGCGCGTCGTGCAACAACGCCAATCGCTCGCGCAGGCCCGACCTCTCCTAGACGCCGCCGTCGATGTCGACGAGTGCTCCTGTTGTGAATCCTGCCTCGGCCAGCCACAGGATGCCGTTGGCGATCTCTTCCGGCTCGCCGATGCGGCCCATGGGGATCACCGAGCCGGCCACCTCTGGCTTGTCCGGGTTGCCGCCGCTGGCGTGGATGGTGGTGCGGATGACGCCGGGGCGGACGGTGTTGACGCGAATGCCTTCGCCGGCAACTTCCTTCGAGAGCCCTTCGGTCATTACGTCGATGGCGCCCTTGGAGGCGGCATAGTCGATGTATTCCCCCGCGCCACCGAGATGCGAAGCGGCCGAACCGACATTGACGATGACGCCGCCCTTGCCGCCGTGCTTGGTCGACATGCGCTTGATCGCTTCCCGGGCGCAGATGAACGGGCCGACGACGTTGATCTTCATCATCCGGTCGACGCGCTCGAAGCTCATCTCGTCGACGCGGCTGATCTGGTCGACCACGCCGGCGTTGTTGACCAGCACTTCGACCCGGCCCAGCTCGCGGTCGACAGTCTCGAACATGGCGACGATGGCGGCTTCATCGACGACATCGGCCTGGACCGCGATCGCGCGGCCGCCGTCGGCTTCGATCTCGGCCACGACCTTGTCCGCGGACGCCTTGTCGCTGCGGTAGTTCACGGCGACGGCGTAGCCTTTCTGGGCGGCCATGAGGGCGGTGGCGGCGCCAATGCCGCGTCCGGCACCGGTAATGATCATCACGGGTTTCATCACATCATCCTTTCGTGAGTGGGTCGCGAGAATCGCGAGACGAAGCGACCGCCGGTGGGCGGTCGTTCCGGGCTCGGGATGCGATCCCGAGCTCAGCGTCTTGCACGGTTTCAGCGTAGGACGGAACCAGGGCCTGCGCACCAGGGCCTGTCGTATCAGAGACCGTGCATCAGGCCCTGTCGTATCATTCAGACCCTGTGGGGCATCAGGCCAGCCGCATCAGCCAGCCGCGAGTGTCTTCGCTGCGACCGTACTGGATGTCGAGCAGGCGCTTGCGCAGCTTGGCGCTGATCGCTTCGCCTTCGATCTCCGGTGTGACGATACGGTCGTTTTCGGTCACCAGCTGGCCGATCTGGGTGATGACGGCGGCGGTGCCGCAGGCGAACACTTCGACGATCTCGCCACTGGCCACGCCGTCGCGCCATTCGTCGATGCTGATCGGCCGCTCTTCCGGCGTCAGGCCGGCATCGCGGGCGAGTTCCAGGATCGAGTCGCGAGTGACGCCTTCCAGGATGGTGCCGGTCAGCGCCGGCGTCACCAGGCGGCCATCGCGGTAGACGAAGAACAGGTTCATGCCGCCCAGCTCTTCGATCCACTTGTTCTCCGCCGCGTCGAGGAACGCGACCTGATCGCAGCCGTGGCTTTCGGCCTCGGCCTGGGCCAGCAACGATGCCGCATAGTTGCCACCACACTTGGCGGCGCCGGTGCCGCCCGGTGCGGCGCGATTGTAATGCTGGGAGAGCCAGATCGAGACCGGCTTGCCGCCGCCCTTGAAGTAGGAGGCGGCCGGCGAGGCGATCAGGTAGTAGTCGACCTCGGCCGCCGGCTTGACGCCCAGCGACTTGCCATTGCCGATCATGAACGGACGCAGGTACAGGCTACACTCTTCGGCATCGTTCTTCGGCGTCGGTACCCAGGCGGCGTCCTGCGCCACCAGTGTCTTGAGCGAGCCGAGGAAGGTTTCGTCATCGAGCTCCGGCAGGGCCAGGCGACGAGCGGAGGCGCGAAAGCGCGCCGCGTTCTTCTCGGGACGGAAGGTCCAGACCGACCCGTCGGCATGGCGATACGCCTTGATGCCTTCGAAGATCTCCTGACCGTAGTGCAGCACCGGAGAGGCCGGGTCGATCAGCAGCGGCCCGTAGGGGCGGATCTCGCCGCGCTGCCAGCCGCCCGACTTGGTCCAGCGTACGTGTACCATGTGGTCGGTGAAGTAGCGGCCGAAGCCCGGGTTGGCAAGAATCTCGTTGCGCAGAGCGGCATCGAGCGGGTTGGAGGAAAGATGGGCTTCGAAACCTGAGGTGGACACTGCGACTTCTCCTGACAGTCCATGATGCCTGACGACGCGAGCAGGGCGGCAGGCGGTCGATGACTTCGGTTGGGGGCTGCCCGGTGGACGGGCAGCGGAACATTTAAATTAGCATGCAAATCGTTGGCTGCGAAGAGGGCGGCGGCGGTTATCTCTGGCGCCCGATTCCGCGCCTGTCCCGGCGCCTGCGAGTTTCAGCGCCTGCCTGCGGCGAGCTGATATTTTCCCGCGTGGCGCCGCCGCTCTCCACGGCCAAACTCCACAATGATCAGGCCTCCGGTGTGACCACCAGCTCGCTCTCGCGGTCCAGCAGATAGCGCGTCAGCAATCCTACCGGGCGGCCGCTGGCGCCTTTCTGCTTGCCGCTGTCCCAGCCGGTGCCGGCGATATCGAGATGCGCCCACGGATACTTGTCGGCGAAGCGTGACAGGAAGCAGGCGGCGGTAATGCTGCCGGCCGGACGCCCGCCGATGTTGGCGAGATCGGCGAAGTTGGAGTCCAGCTGCTGCTGGTAGTCGTCCCACAGCGGCATGTGCCAGGCGCGATCCCAGGAGGACTCACCCGCTTCGAGCAGGTCCAGCGCGAGGTCGTCGTCATTGGAGAACAGGCCGCTGGCATGATCGCCCAGTGCGATGACGCAGGCGCCGGTGAGGGTGGCGATATCGACGACGCTGGCCGGTTCGAAGCGCTCGGCGTAGGTCAGCGCGTCGCACAGCACCAAGCGGCCTTCGGCGTCGGTGTTGAGGATCTCGACGGTCAGCCCCTTGAGCGTGGTGACGATATCGCCGGGCTTGATCGCGCGACCATCCGGCATGTTCTCGGCGCTGGCGACGATCGCGATCACGTTGAGCTTCGGCTTCAGTGCGATCACGCTTTTCATGGTGCCGAAGACGCTGGCGGCACCGCACATGTCGAACTTCATCTCGTCCATGCCGGCACCCGGCTTGAGCGAAATGCCGCCGGTATCGAAGGTGATGCCCTTGCCGACCAGAACGTGTGGCGACTCCTCGGCGTCGTCGGCACCCTGGTACTTCATCACGATCAGCTTGGAGGGTTCCGCACTGCCGCGACCCACGGCCAGCAATGAATGGGCACCAAGTGCTTCCAACGCGGCTTCGTCGAGAATTTCGACTGCCAGCGAGCCGGCGGATTCCGCGGCCAGCGTCTCGGCCTGATTGGCGAGGTACGTCGGGGTACAGATATTGCCGGGCAGATTGCCCAGGGTACGGGCCAGATTGATACCGTCGCCCAGCGCGGCGCCGATGCTCGCGCCTGCCTTGGCATTGTCGGCCTGCCCCGGTTCGCTCACTAGCAGTTCGATCCTGCTAAGCTGCGGTGACGGTGCCGAGGTCGACTTGCACTGAGTAAAGCGATAGACCGCGCGAGTCGCGGATTCCAAGGTCATCTGTGCATTCCAGGCGGTGTCGCGATCTTCGACTTCGGCATCGGCAAACGCTACCGCAGCGCTGTCGACCGGCAGCTTGGCCAGCGCGGTGAAGGCGGCATCGAGTGCCTTGCGCAGTGCGCCTTCGTTGAAGGCGTCGCGTTTGCCCAGGCCGACCAGCAGCAGCCGTTCGGTGGCGAGACCCGGCGCAAACGGAATGAGCTGAACATTGGCGAGCTCCGGGGTGAAATCGCCGCGCTCGACGAGTTGCGCGATCAAGCGTTCGCTGGCGTCATCCAGCTTGGCGACGGCGGGCAGCAGGTCGCCATCCTCAAACAGCGGTACGACCAGACAGGCTGTTTCGACCTTGGCTGGATTGACGGTCAGTACGGAAAATTCCATGACATCTCCACACGACAGAGGCTTCATCCACACCACCGACATCTCACGAAGAGACAAGGGCGAGCGGTTTCTGGATAATGCTGGCACGTCGCCAGCCTCGAACGTTTCTCAGTGTACGCAAAGCGGTGCCGTATTGCATGGACCGGCAACCGGCGTCGATAGGAAGACAGGCCAGCAAGGAAGCCATTTCGGGAGACACTTTTGATTATTTTTCGTTATCTGACTCGCGAGATACTCACCACCATGGCCGCCGTTGCCGGCGTGCTGCTATTGGTGATCATGGGCAACCGCTTCATCAGCTACTTTACCGATGTGGCGCAAGGGGACTTTCCCGCCAGGCTGCTCGGCACCTTGATGCTGTATCAGTTGCCGAACTTCATGCAGTTACTGCTGCCGCTGGCATTCTTTCTGGCTATCCTGCTGGCATACGGGCAGCTCTATCTCAACAGCGAAATCACCGTGCTGGCGGCCTGTGGCGTCAGCCCGCGCAAGCTGTTGCATGTGGCATTATGGCCCGCCGCGGTCGTGGCCCTGCTGGTAGGTGTCTGCAGTCTATGGTTGACACCGGCCGGCCTGGTGCATAACGAGAGCATGCTGGATGATCAAAAGCAGAACGCCGATTTCAGTACACTGACGCCCGGACGTTTCCAGGAGCTTGGCGATCGTACGGCATACACCGAGTCGCTCGGCGACGACGCCAGCCGCATGCAGGACCTGTTCATCGCCGAACAGGAGGAGCAGGCCAACGGCCCGCCGAGACAGGTCATCACGCGTGCCCGTAGCGGTTACCAGGCGACCGACCCGGAGACGGGCAGCCGTTACCTGGTTCTCAAGGACGGTTACCGTTACAGCGTCGTGCCGGGCAGTGCGGCGAGTGACCGCCTGCAGTTCGAGACCTATGCCATTCGCCTCGCCGGCGCCGCTACGACGCCGCAATACGACGACGTCGAACTATTATCCACGCCTTCCCTGCTTGCCAGTGACGATCCGGAGGCCCGCGGGGCGCTTCAGTGGCGCGCCAGCCTGCCCTTGATGGTGCTGATCCTGACCCTGATCGCGCTTCCGCTGTCACGCGCCAATCCACGCCACGGGCGTTTTGCCAAGCTGCTGCCGTCGATCTTTCTGTACATCTGCTACATGAGCCTGCTGCTGGCGGCACAGAGCGCCATCGCCAGGGAGCAGTTGTCGGCGACGCTGGGGGTATGGCCGATCCATATCGCTTTTCTCGCGTTCGGTTTATGGCTGAACCGAGGCCGACGTCCACGCAGGAGACGTGTCCTATGAACCTTATCGACCGCTACACTGCGCGAAATGTGCTTGCCGCGATGTTGGTCGTTCAGGTCCTTCTGATGGGGCTGGATCTGGTGATCAACTACATTTCCGGGCTCGATGACGTGGAAAACCATTACGGTGCTTTCGAGGTGCTGTTGTACACCCTCATGCGGCTGCCGTGGCGCTTTTATCAATACGCACCGGTGGGTGTCCTGCTCGGCGGGTTGATCGGGCTGGGTGCGATGGCATCGAATAACGAGCTGACCACGATGCGCGCGGCGGGATGGTCGCTGGCACGCATCATCTGGGCGGTGATGAAGCCGCTCGGAGTGGTGATCCTGCTGACCATGGTGGTCGGCGAATACGTTGCACCGAGTACCGAGCAGTATGCCAAGTCATGGCGGGCGGAGCAGCGCCAAGGGGATAACGGCTTGGCTGAACAGGATGGCGGGTGGCAGCGTGAAGGCAACGATTTCTACCGATTCGCCTCGATGCGCTCCGATAATACCGTGATCGGCGTCCTACGCTACCATTTTGACGGCCAACGCCTGGAGAGTGCCCTGCATGCCGAGCGCGCCGTGCCGATGAAAGGCGGATGGCAGTTGCAGAACGTACAGGAGACCCATTTCGAGCCAGACCGTACCGTAACCGACACCTATGCCAGCGAGCCCTGGCGGACATCGCTCGATCCGAAACTACTCAAGCAGATCATCACCGACCAGGACAGTCAGTCGATCGCCGATCTGTGGCGCTATGGCCGCTATCTCAATGCTCAGGGCACCGACGCCACCGATACTTGGCTGTATTTCTGGCAGAAGCTGCTGCAGCCGCTGGTGCTGGCAGGGCTGATGCTGGTCGCTGCTTCGTTCGTGTTTGGACCGCTCAGAAGCGCTGCCGCCGGCACGCGGGTCTTCTACGGCACCCTCGTCGGCTTGTCGTTCAAATACCTGCAGGACCTGCTTGGCCCAGCCTCGACGATCTTCGGTTTCTCGCCGATCTGGGCGGTACTGACGCCCACCCTGGCCTGTTTCCTGGTCGGGTTTTTCCTGCTCAGGAGAGCGGAATGAGGGTGGTAGCGTGTCATTCCCTGTAATTTCCCATCTCATTTAGCCTTGGCCAGCGAGTGCCACCTTGGGTGGTGGGCTCGCTGGACGCTTTCCTTAGCGGCATGCTGAACTTCCCTTGTGCCTGGAATTTTCATATTTCGGTGTGCCCGTCTGCGCTTATTCCGATATATTAAGAAAATATTAAAATTTTATTAAAGATGGCGAAGGGGCAGGGCAATGGCATTAGGCATCCAGCGGGGAGGTATGCAACGGTGCCGACCGCAGTTCCTGACTGCCCGCTTCGACGGGCCGGTAGCCTTCTCCAACTCGGGATGGCAGTGGTGGCTTGGCGAGGGGCAGGCACATCGGCCAGCGCAGACGATCGATCATCATTTTCATGCCGGCGCCGGGTCCGGCGTTACCCTGTTACGTGAGAAAGTCGCGAGGTCGCGCCGACTTTATTCTCTTGCGCCGCCGAGCTTGCCGGCAACACCGCGTCACTTCGTCAAGCAGATGGCGGTATCGCCGCGCAAGCGGCTGGGAGCGCTGCTGGGGTGCAGCAATGCACTGCTCGGGTTCAGCCACGGCACGGCGGAGCTCGCTCATAACCTGGCATTGCACGAGCGAACGGTGCATGGTGTCCGGACCTTGGCCTTTGGCGAGCGCTTCCGCCACGGCCTGCCCGTACAGCAGGTATTGCTGCAGGAGTATCTGCTCGGTTGGCAGCCGTTCAACGTCGTCTGGCAGGCGCATGAGCACGAGGCAACCCGACGCCACGCGCTACTGTCGAAGTTGATCGCCATGTTGGCGTCGTTGCGCGATACCGGCATCACTCATCTCGATCTTCATCCCGGCAATGTCATGGTATCGCCCGACCCGCTGGCACCGCTGCGCGCAATCGACTGCGGGCAGATGAGCATGGCGGACGATCCCGCCATCTCGGCGGCTATACATCTTGGCGTGTTCCTGCATGAACTCAATGGCAAGCGTCTCTTGCCGTCACCGCAGCTAGAAGAGGGTGCCCGAACGCTGCTGTACCGTCTCGTAGGTGGCGAAGCCGAGTTTGCTGGCGCCGAGCGGCTGGTGTCGCTGCTCGTGCGCTATTCGAGCAAGAAGCCGTTCTCGAGACGTCGGCTGCTGCAGCGCAGACGAGAACGGCTCGATACCAGCATCATCGAGACGCGTCTGCAGGCCCTCTCCCATAGTCGCAGTCTTCCTGCCCAGGTTGCCCACGCATCGTCTATCGGCAGTCGGCAGGAGTTACGGCTTATTGCGTCTATCGAGGACGTGGTGACCATGGCGCCTTGAACCGATCAGGCCGCGCGTCCGAACAGCCCCTTGAGCCTCTTGGTAAACTGCTTGAGTGGGCGGCGTTCGTTGATGACCGCGATAAAGACCTTGCGGTAGTGCCCTGGCGGACAACTGATCTCGCGTACACCATGCCAGGAATTACCACGTCGGGTGAACAGCAAGCTGTAGTTGCCCATCGCATGGGATTCGGTAGCGCTGTCGAAATCCTCGAAGGCTGGCGCACTTTTGCTGTCGAAGCGGCCATTGTCATCGAGCACCACGGTTTGCCCGCCCCAGTCGGGCTGCCAGTCGTCTTCGCCATTGAAGTAGAAGATGTGCGAGCCCAGCTTTTCGCGGGCGTCACAGTGTGGCGAGACCGAACAGCTAGCCGGCGTGTAGTGCCAGTGAAAGCGCAAGCTGAAGGCCTGGGTGCCTAACATGCGTGCCATGAACTGCCGATAGTGCGGTCCGTGCAGTTCCTGCATGAAGGCTTGCCAGTGCGGCGACAGTTCTATGTCCGGCGAGTATTCCAGCGCCAGCCGGTCGTGGGGTTGCTGACCGTAACGACGCGTCTTGCCGAATATTTCCTCGAAGTGCTCGGCGGCGGGCAGGCTGTCGCGCAATGCCGCGTAGCCTTCCTCGGTCAGCAGACCCGCCGGGTTGGCCCATGGATAAGGGGAACGCTGCTGGAACGCCTTGGCATCCATGTGCTCCAGTGCGTCGACATCCAGATAACGCATGACATGTTCCTTCAATAATCACTGATGATCAGTTTCTGTCTGCTGGCGAATCAGCCATGAACTTGAACGTGCGGCCTCAGGATGCCAGGCGGCGCAACAGCGTCGCGGGTAAGCGCCTGGCCAGCGGTGAGCGTATCAGGCGCAGATAGGCGGCGGACCCGAGCTGGCGGCGTGCATGCCAGCACAGGTCTATCCAGCGTTCGGTCATGACCCGTGTCAGCGCCTCGGGCACATGGCGTCGGCTACGCCGGTTGGCGGCGTCGAGCCGAGCCAGCCACTGATCGGCCCAGCCGAGATATTCTTCGTTCAGCGCCGCGCCGAGTTTCTTGGGTCGCGCCAGCGCATAGTGACGATCGAGATCTGCCTCGCTCGGGACGAGTCCCGTCTCGATGAGCGCCCGGCGACAGATTTCACGCTTGCGCTCACGGCCCAGCGCATCGGTCTGCTTGGTGAAGCGTCCGCTGTGTTCGCGTCCGCAGACCAGGATGTCAGCGAGGTTGGCCATCCGCTGCGTGCGCGACAGTCGCTGGTGCAACTCGTAGTCCTGACAGCGCGGAAAATCCTCCCTGTAGCCATGCTCGCGCAAAATAGCCGTGCGCGCCATGATCGTACGGTTGGTCAGTGCGCAGTAGAACGCCAGGCTGGCGGCGACGTCATCGGCCGCCAAGGGCTGGCGCCGCACGCGCTTGAGACGCTGTCCCTGATCGTCCATGAAATCGCAGGCGCTGCCGACCTGCGCCAGCTCCGGATGGCGGTCCAGGGTCTCGACCTGGCGGGCGAGCCGATTCGGCCATGACTTGTCATCGCTATCGAGCAGGGCAATATATTCTCCACGCGCCAGCTCGAGGCCGCGGTTGCGGGTTGCCGGAATGCCCAGATTGCGCGCATTGCCCTCCACGCGCAGGCGTGGATCCCGGTAGCGGGATAGGACCTCGAGAGTGGCATCGGTCGAGCCGTCATCGACGATCAGCAGTTCGAAGTTCTCGAATGTCTGCGCCAGGATGCTGTCGACGGCCGTCGTGATGTAACGCTGGCGGTTATGTACCGGAATAAAGACCGTGACGCGCGGCGTGCTCATCGGCGCTCCCGCCAGTAGTGCTCGCCGGCGCGCAAGCGAATGCTTTCTACCGTGGCCTGCACCTCGTCGGCAATTTCGAGGCGCTGCCGGCCTGGCGTCGCATCGTCCACTATACTGATATCGTCAAGCAGGTTGCGCATGGCAAGTACCTTGTGCAGGCGCTCGGTATTGCGCGGTGCGGTTATCAGACCTAAGCCGAATGCACGGTCGTACAGTCGGCCTTTCCAGTCCTGCTGGCGATGGGTGCCGCGGGTTCCGGTCGCCTGTGTGCGCCCGTGCATGAACGCCTCAAACCGATGCCCGAGACGACTCCATGATGTCGGCGGCAATGCGAGCGGAAAGACATGCACCGGTTTTTTGGTCCGAATGGCTTCGGCCTGCATCGATACGCTGTCGCCTGACACGACGAATGCGTCGCACAAGGCCAGATAGGCCCGGTAGGGGTTGTCTGCACCGTCTTCGTGGTGCCAGGCGTAGCGATAACTGGGAACATCGATGCCAGCGAAAAAGGCGTCCGCCGCGTCGGGTGGCGTGCGCGGGCTGGTGGTGATCAGCAGTGACCCTCCGCGAGCCTTGGCCAGGCGACAGGCGGCCTGAGCCATCGCACGGGCAACGGTGGCATCGAAGTGCTGCGTCTTCGTTGCGCCGCCGACCAGCACGCCGATACGGGGCCGGGGAAGATCGTCGAAGCGCGCTTGCCAATCCGCGGCGGCCTGATCGAGCGCCGCAGGGTCGGGCGCGTTGAGAGGCAGGAGGTTATGGATGACATTGTCCCGTGCCGGCAGGCCATACTGAGGCGTGGTGATGATCAGATCGAACCAGTCCAATGGCGCGCGCGGGCGGCCGAGGAAAATCAGCTGCGTGCATCCTCCTGACTGCTGCTTGACCCAGCGTGCTGCGCCGACACTGCGCCGGCCCGTGCTCAGGATCAGATCCGGCCAGGGGGGCTCGAGACGATCGGACTGGGTCAGATCGATGTTGGCAAGAGATGGGCGGCTGAACAGCGCGGGTCTTGGCGCAGACGGTTTGAAGTTCAGCCGTTTTTCCTCGCTGGGCCAGCCCAGTCGCTGTGCAAGTAGTGACAGCTGCGCATTGTCACCGTGATGCCGGCCCAGCAACAGCCATACCCGTGGAACGCGACCATGCCCCTGGCGTGCGCCGCTCAGTCCGGACTGGACGCACTCTCTCATGCCGGTTCCCGTGCGCTGGATATCAAGATGCCAGACGAGATCGGGATAGGCCCCGCTGATGCGGCGCAGCTGTTCGCGCCACCAGTGGGTACGGTAGAACGGCTGATCGTCGACGCGCCGGGGATCGGGGAGCTGAATGCCGACATAGAGTAAACGGCGGGCGCGCTGAGCCAATTCTCCCATGAACCAATGGATGTCTTCGGCGGGAAGATGTTCGAGCACCCCTGTGACGGCGACACCATCGAAGGCGGCATCCACCGCAGCGTCGCGCTCAGGATGCCAGAGCTGGCTCGCTTCCAGATTGAGCGGCGAGGGCGGCGCGGTCTGCCGAGCGGGCCGGCACCATAACAGCGAGGCGGCGTCGCACTCGCTTGCCAGCTGTGCGGCGCGGGGGCTGCTGCGCAATGCTTCATCGCTATCATCAGGCGTGTCGAGCGCTTGCAGCGCCTGCTCGAACCAGGGGCTTGGCGCCTGGCGGGAAAAGGGTCCGTAATACTGAGCATCCGCTTCCTGCTCCAGGCGGTGCCATAAATCGCCCAGCGCGTTGGGATGATAAGAGTAGATCCTCGGCGTCGGCTGCCAGGGCTGCTGGTGCAGCGCGGTATAGTGCAGCACATGGGTCCGGTTGTGTTCGTACTCCTCGTCGCGGGCGTTCCAGTGGCCGTCGAGTTCGCCCCACAGGCCGGGCTGTTCGGCCGGCGTGTCGGTCAGCGTCTTCTTGGCGGCCTGCCTGGCCTGATCGAGGTTCCACCACTGCGCCATGCGGGCGCAATCCATCACCATGACCGACGTGTCCTTGGCCGAGATGGCAAGATAGCCATGTTCGGCCATCGGCAGGTCGAACAGCACGGCGGGATCGGTGAAGTAGATCTGGTCGACGTCGTTATAGATGGCGCGCCCTTCGCGGCCGGCGAAATCGGGAATCGCGAAGCGGTAATTGGTGAAGCCGGTGCGCCATGTCGACTGATCGAAACCGGCGATATCCTTCATCAGGTAGATGCGGTATTCCCGTGCAGGATCGCGTACGCGTTCGACCGAATAGAAGAATATGCGCTGGGCTCTTACCTGGGCTTTCTCGGTGCCCAGGAAAATGCGCACCGGAGGACGCGGCGAGGGTGCTGAGGTCAACGCCGGCAGTATCACGCAGTGGGGCTGATGCGAGGTATCGGCGCGCTCGACTCGAATCGGTCGGGCGGCGATGGTCAAGGTCTCCTCGTTGAGACATGAAGCATTGCTTGTCAACGGAAAATCCCCTTCATTAAGCGCGCCTAAAGCGGTTTGTTGGCATGCTACACTACGATAAATCAAAAAGCAGCGTTGGCGCCGATTCGACCATGAGCCCGGTTTTTGCGTGACACAACAACTCCCCAGGATTGCCCTGCTATTGCCTTCGCTTGCTGCCGGTGGCGTAGGCCGTTCGATACTTCATCTGGCTGAAGCGTTTTGCGCTGCCGGCCATCCGGTGGATCTGGTGCTGTGTCGTGCCGAAGGCCCTTATCTATCGGCGATACCGGCAGGCGTCAACATCGTGACGCTCCAGCCACGGAGCGATCTAGTCACACGGCTGGAGCTCGTTCGCATGGACCCCGCCGGCCTCACTGCATTGGCGCGCCCGGTGCTGCTGACGCGGCATCCGGCGCCCGTCCAGCCCTATCTGGCCGATCTGGCTCGTTATCTGGCCAGCGTGCGCCCGGCGGCGCTGCTCGCCGCCAAGACGCCCACCAATCTGCTGGCGCTGTGGGCTCGGCGCTTGAGCGGCGCGCCCACCCGTGTCGTCATCAGCGAGCGTACTCAGCTTTCTCGGTCCATCATGCTCAGCCGCAAGTGGCGCTGGCGTCATATTGCGCCGCTGATCGCACGCACCTACCCACGGGCCGATGCGATCACTGCGGTTTCCGATGGTGTCGCCGATGATCTGGCGATTACCGCCGGGCTGCCGCGCGGCGCCATCGATACCGTCTACAATCCAGTGGTCACGCCGGGGTTGGCGGTCCGTGCCGCCGCGCCGGCACCGCATCCGTGGCTGGAGGATGATGGATCACCGGTCATTGTGGCGGCGGGGCGACTGGTGCCACAGAAGAACTTTACGTTGCTGCTGAACGCCTTCGCCCGGCTGCGTGAACAGCGTGCGGTGCGGTTGATAATCCTGGGCGAGGGGCCCGAGCGGCCCCGGCTTGAAACGCTGACCCATACGCTGGGAGTAAGTGGCGATGTGGCACTGCCCGGCTTCGTGGACAACCCCTATGCGGCCTTTTCCCGGGCGGCGCTGTTCGTGCTCTCTTCCGATTACGAAGGGCTAGGCAATGTCTTGATCGAGGCGCTGGCCTGCGGCTGCCCTGTGGTGAGCACGGACTGCCCCAGCGGTCCGACGGAAATCTTGCAGGGCGGGCGCTTTGGCGAACTGGTGCCGGTAGATGACATCGAGGCGCTGACCGCGGCCATGACGCGCACGCTCGATGCGCCGCTGCCGGCGGAGACGCTGCGCCGGCGCGGTGGCGAGTTCAGCCTGGAACGCAGCGCCAAGCGCTATCTGCAACTGCTGTTGCCGACCGAGTTTGCCCGGACAGAGAAACTGAACCCTGACGGAAAGGCGAGTTCAATGTGACGGCCAGCAGCGAAACGACGGCGCAAGGCATCCTATCCATGCCTACGCCGTCGTCGAATCGGTTCAGGCGGGTTGATATGCAAGATTGTTGTCGCCGATCTCGACCGCCACCAATTGCCCCCGTTCGAGCCGATAGACCCGGTCGGCGGCGCGCATCAGCGCCGGCTGGTGGGACACGGCGACGATGGTCAGTTCGCTCTTCAGGCCTTGCAGGGTCTTGCTGATCGCTGCCTCCGCTTCCATGTCGAGCGCGCTGGTCGCTTCATCGAGAATCAGCAGTTTGGGACGGTGGGCCAGGGCGCGGGCAATGACGATGCGCTGACGCTGACCGCCCGACAGTCGTGAACCGCGCTCGCCCACCGAAGCATGAATCCCCTCGGGCATCTGGCTGACGAATGCCCAGGCGTCGGCCTGGCGCAGGGCGCGTTCGGCGTCCGCCTCGGTCAGCGTGGGATCGCCGAGCGTCACGTTGGCGAGCACGCTGTCGTGCAGCAGCAGCGTCTCCTGCGGCACATAGCCGATCAGGCGGCGCCAGGCGAGCCGGTCGAGCCGGTCGATCGGTACACCGTCGATCCGCACCTGGCCGGCGCTGGGCTCGAGCAGCATGCACAGGATATCGAGCAGGGTGGTCTTGCCAGCGCCGGAGGGGCCGATCAGGGTAGTGAACGAGCGCGCCGGGAGGGTCAGGTCGGTCACGTTCAGGATTGCCTGGTCGCCGTAGTGGAAACGGACCTTCTCGAAGGTAATCTCACGCTCGAGGGTCGGGCGCAGATCACCGCTGACCGGCTCGGCATTGTCGCGTGCTGCCTGGACCGCGTCCTTCAACGCCCAGTAGGCGCTCTCCTGAGTCTGCATCTGCTGATAGCGCCGCTGCAGTTGGTTGAGCTGCATGACCACGCGCGCCAGCAGAAATACCATCACCATTACCGACGGCAGCGAAAGTCCCCACACGACGAGAGCCAGATAGAGACCCACTGCGATGAACAGCGTCAGGATCGGCTCTTGAATGGCCTTCATCCCCTCGCGAGCCAGTACCTGACGCTCCATCGCGCGGTTGAGCTTGTGGGTCTGGCGTTTGAGCAGGGCGTCGGCGACATCGTAGCGTGCCATCGCCTTGAGCGGCTTGACCGAGCCCAGCGTATCGGTGAGGCGCGAAAGCAGTTCGCGCATCAGCCGGGTCTGTTTCTTGCCAGCGCGCTTGGAGGCGCGGACCAGCCGATACAGCATGACAGACATCAGTACGCCAAGTCCGAGCGAAACCATCGTTGCCTGCCAGCCGATCATCAGTGCGACGATGGCATAAACGATGATCTGAATGAATAGCGAGATGGCGTTGGCGCAGTGCTCGTAGCCGGTCGCGGCGCGGGTGGCTTCGGTAGCCACCGAATTGGCCATGCCGCCGGCGGGCTGACGCAGGTAGTGCTCCCAGCGGCTTGCCAGCAGCGAATGGATAAGATCCAGGCGCAGATCGGTGGCGACCCGGGCGACGGTATAGCCGACCTGGCGGTTGGCCAGCAGGACCAGGGCACTCTTGACCGTCATGCCGATGACAATGATCGACAGGATTACGCCGACAGTGGTTGGTAACCCGATAGCGTCCATGACATCAAGCACTTTCTGTGAGAAGGCGTTAGGGTGCTCGTTCTGACCCAGCGCCACCGATAGCAGCGGTAACACCGTGGTCAAGCCGATTCCCTCGGCAATGCCCGCAAATAGCAAGCAGATCAACATCATGATCGTGCGTTGGGGATAGAGGCGAAAAAATGCAAAAAGCAGACGCATGTGCGATCCGTGGGCGGTCGTGACGACCGCCGGTGCTCACTCGGGCTCGTGATGGTCGAGCATGGGTTTCAAGGCGGCGAAGGCGGCGATGATCTGGTCGATCTGGGTCGTATCATGGGCTGCGCTGACGCTGATGCGCATCAGCGCCCGGCCGCCTGGCGTGGCTGGTGGCAGTACCAGATTGACATAGACGCCATGGTCGAGCAGCCCGTGCCAGAAGGCGACACCCTGCTGGGGCGACCCCAACAGGATGGCGACCACCGGGCCTGGCTCTGGCCCCAGTTCGAAGCCGAGCCGCGCCAGTCCGTGATACAGACGCTCGGCATTGGCCCATAGCCGCTGGCGGAGTTCACCTCGCGAATGGACGATCTGCAGGGCGGTGCGTACCGACGCGATCGTCGCCGGCGACGACGAGGCGGTGAAGATATACGGCCGGCTGGCGTAGCGGATCATGTCGAGTTGCGGGTGATGACTGGTGGCGAAGCCACCAATGGCTCCCAAGCTCTTGCTGAAAGTGCCGACCACGAAATCGACGTCGGCCTCGACGCCTTCGGCTTCGGCCAGGCCACGCCCATGGGCGCCCAGCACCCCCAGCGAGTGGGCCTCGTCGACCAGTAGGTAGCCCCCATGCCGGCGCTTGACGGCGACGATCTCGCGCAGCGGCGCCCGGTCCCCTAGCATGCTGTAGATGCCTTCAACCACGATCAAGGTATTGGCGGTGCGCTCGCCCAGACGGCGCAGGCGTTTCTCGAGATCACTGGCGTCATTGTGACGAAAGCGAATGATGTCAGCGCCGGTGAGGCGACAGGCATCGTAGATGCTAGCGTGGCAGTCGGCATCGAGCATGATGACGTCGTCGGGGCCGGCCAGAGTGCCTATCAGGCCGAGATTGGCCACGTAACCAGTGGAGAACACGACTGCGGAAGGGCGGGCGAAGAAACGCGCCAGCTCTTCCTCGAGGTGAACATGGCTGGCGTAGCTACCATTGGCCATGCGCGACCCGGTGGTGCCGGTGCCTTCGCGATCGAGTGCGTCGTGTGCCGCCGCGATGCAGTCGGGATCGAAAGTCAGTCCCAAGTAGTTATTGGTGCCGGCGAGGATCACCGACCTGCCGTCTACGCGGCCTTCGGTGGACGACAGGACTTCGTCGATGTGCGTGCCGATCGGGCTGGGTTTCGTCTGGATCAAGGCGTGGCGCGCATCGCTCAGGGACTGGAATTTATCAAACAGAGACATCATTGGCTCTCGAGCAGCTTATTGATCGCCTGGGCCAACTGGTCGGGCGTGCGGATATCGGCGAGGACGTTCAGGGGTACGGAGATATCGAATTCGTCTTCGGCATCCAGCATGAGGTCCATCACCTTGACCGAGTCGAGTCCCAGCTCGCTGACCAGGTCGATGTCGGGACGAAGATTGCTGTCCGGCGGCGCCAGGCGTTCGAGATGTACCATCAACCGCTCGAGAATCTGTTTGTGTTGGGTCATGCGTGCTATGCCCGTTGCTGGCGACGTGCGCCAGATCATTGTGATGAAAGAGTATGTCCGCAGGCAGTAAGTCAGTCCGCCGCCCACTGCCGGCGATCGCCAAGTGCCTGCTCCAGCGTAATCTGCGGTACCCATCCGGTCGCGCGGGTGAGCGGGCCATTATGGCATGTCCAGTCGTGATGTCTCAGCTCGCGGAACTTTCCAGGCGTGAGCATCGGCGAACGACGCAACCCACGCGCCAACACCAGGTTGACAAGCGCCATGCCGTGCAATACGCCGGCAGGAATCGGCAGGCGGCGTACCGGAGCACCGCGCGCGGTAGCGCCGATCGCGGCGATGCGCGGCCAAGTGTAGCCGTCCGGGTAGCCATCGTGAAGCTCGAAGGGACCGCCGTCGACGGGAGCACCAGCCGGGGAGTGACACAGCCAGGCCATCACTGCGGCCACCAGGTCGTCGACATGCAGAAACGACAGACGCGCCTCTTGCGGGCCGGCCGTCGGCAGCCAGCCGCGCATCAGCATCTCGAACAGGGGGTGTAACTCGCGATCCCCCGGTCCATAGACCGCCGTCGGGCGAAATACCGTCACTGCCGGCCGCGCTGACGACGCGACTCGTTGCTCGGCCTGGCGTTTGGAGGCGGCATACCAGGAGAGTTCGGGATGGCGCGCGGCCAGCGACGACATCAATAGCAGGCGGGCGCATTGCTGACGCTGCGCCACCTCGAATAGCCGACCGCTGCCCTCGACATTGATGCGATGGAACGTGGCGTGATTGGCACCGCGCACCGCGCCGGCGCAATGGATGACCGTGTCCGTCCCCTCGACCAACCGCTCGAGTGCCGCCGTGTCATCGAGCGACCCACTGATCCAGCGGATATGCGGACCTTCCGGTTCGGCTGGCATGCGCCGCGTCAAGGCACGCACTTGCACGCCATTCTTGACCAACCGGGCGAGCAGCCGGCGGCCGATGAAGCCGGTGGCTCCGGTAAGCGCGACACTCATGGCCATAGGATCAGGATGCAGCACCGGTCCCGACCGGCGACTCGGCTGGCGATGCCAGGCCCAGCGACTCGCGGCCCCCCTGCAGGTAACGTTTGGACGCTTCGCTGCGCGAAAGCTTGCCGGAAGACGTGCGCGGCAGCGAGCGCGGGGGCAGCAGGACGACCCGGCAGGCGACACCAAAATCGCTGCGTATCCGGCTGGTCAGCTCATTGATCAGTTCGTGTCGGCGTTGCGCGTCGCTGAGACGGCACTGGACCAACATCACAACCGCCTCCTCGTCGTCCGCTGCCGCCGTGAATGCGACCACATCGCCGTGCCGGACGCCATGGTAATGCCCGGCGAGATGCTCAAGATCCTCGGGCCAGATGTTGCGGCCGTTGACGAAGATCAGGTCGCGATGACGCCCGGTGATGAACAGCCCATCCGGGGTCAGGTAGCCCAGATCGCCGGTATCGAGCCAGCCGTTACGGAGCACCCGG
The DNA here is from genome assembly GCF_001858555.1 of Salinicola sp. MIT1003. Lineage (NCBI taxonomy): Bacteria > Pseudomonadati > Pseudomonadota > Gammaproteobacteria > Oceanospirillales > Halomonadaceae > Salinicola > Salinicola sp. MIT1003. The sequence goes on along the minus strand of NZ_MCAP01000002.1, from coordinate 83,075 downwards.
TGAGTCTTTTCGGGATTCTGGAAATACCCCGACATGACGCTAGGGCCGCGCACGGTGACGCGACCCACCGCACGCTCGGGCAGGGGGTTGCCTTGCTGATCACGAATCACGATTTCATGGCCAGGCAGCGCGTGACCGCAGTTGACGAAGCTAGTGACAGCCATATCCCCACATGCCGATGCCAGGCGGGCGTGAGCATGATGCTCGAGATGGGCACGGTCGATGCGCTCGATGGCGATGCCCTGCCTGAGCGGCGCGAAGCTGACTGCCAAGGAACATTCCGCCAGACCGTAGCAGGGCAGAAAGGCCCGCGAATCGAAGCCGGCAGGCGCAAAGCATTCGGCGAAACGTTCTAGAACATCGGTACGTACCGGCTCTGCGCCGATGCCGGCGACACGCCAGCTCGACAGATCGAGGCGTTCGAGATCGCCGCTGCGCAGGCGGCGAGCGCAGATGTCGTAACCAAAAGGCGGCGCAAAGGCGATAGTGCCGCGATTGCGGCTGAGCAGGGTCAGCCACTGCATCGGTCGCATGGCGAATTCACGGGCACCGAGGTAATCCACCGACAGCTGTGATGCCATCGGTCCGAGAACGAAACCGACCAGCCCCATGTCATGGTAGAACGGCAACCACGAGACGCAACGATCGCCCGGGCGCACCCCCAGGCCGTGGGTGACGATCCCGCGCAGGTTGGCCATTACGGTGGCCTGGTCGATCATCACGCCGCGCGGAAAGCCGGTACTGCCCGAGGTGTACTGCAAATAGGCCAGCTCATCCGGACGCGAAGGCTCTAGAGCGTGCACATTGGCATCGAGCCTAAGAAATGCCTCGTCGCCCCCGCTGAACAGCAGATCGAGTTCGCTGCCGGCCTCCGCCAGGAAAGACTGCATCTCGGCGGGCGCAACCGCAACGCGAGCCTCGCAGCTGCGCAGCAGGCGCGCGAGGCGTTCGACATAACTGGCATGGTTGCCAAGGCTCATGTTGATCGGCAGCGGTACGGGAACGAAGCCCGCATACTGGCAACCGTAGAAGATCTCCATGAACAGTGGGCTGGTGTCGGCGATAATGGCCACCTTGTCGCCCCGTTTCAACCCCAGGCGACATAGACGGTAAGCCGCCGCCAGGGCGCGCTGACGCAGCTCGGCGTAGCGCAAGGGAGCGGTGAGGCGTCCGCGGCCATCGTGGAAGTTGTAGCCCGTCACACCCTGCGCGGCATAGTCGAGCGCTTCGGCCAGAGTGGTGAAATCGGCCAGCCGCTGGGGAAGCGGGTTCCGTGTTGACGTTTTGGTGATATAGAGTTCGGTCATTATTGAGGAGAGTCTCGATCATCGAAGCAGAGGGGGTTGTTATAAAGACAATGCGTAGCCGTTGGACACACCATAGTCAGTGGTAGTGTCCCGGATGGCCTTGACCGGCTCGATATACCTTTGTTTCTGCGCGCGGTGTGACACAGACCTTCGATCTGCCGGCGGCGATCCTGGAGGCTGCGGCATGTCATACAATGGTCATGCCCAATACTGCATGATCGTTGACTGTATCCGTGCATTGAGCGCAGCGTCGCTGGCATTGACGACATCCAGCCTGGGGGGGCCGGGCCAGCCGGCATCGGCGAAATCATGGCCATCGAACGTGCGTGGCGTCGCGTAGCGAGGGACCACATGAAAATGGACGTGAGGATCAACCATCATCAGCATCAGGTAATTGATCTTGTCGTAGGCAAAAGCCTGGCCCAGAGCGGCTTCGATGTCGGCAGTCACCTCGGCCAGCTCGGTGAATGCCTCGCGGGGCAGGTCGGGAAAGGCAGTTTCCGGTCCCTTGGCAATCAGCACCAGCGCGCCCACGGTCACTTGGGCCTCGCGAAACAGCACGCTCCAGTGGCGATAGTCATGCACGATATTGTCGGGAGCACCGAACTTCACCATCGTCGAGTTCGGCTCGGCTTGTGGTTGCGTATGCACGATCCTTGTCTCACCTTTGCTTGCCGTATACCGAGTATAACGAATAAAACCTTAATGACGGCTTAATATATCTAGCCATCTATCGAGAATCACCAGGCAACCTTTCTTCCTTTTTCATGGTAGTCGCAGACGCCTTTCATGGTAACCGCAGACGCCTTCGCGTTGCAGTGATGCGTGAAGATACCTATGATGCGGCATCCGATGCAAAATTCCTGAAGCGATCCGCTTGTCTGGCTACGGCTTTCGATCGCCTCCCATCCCGCCGAATTCCGTTGTCGCGCTGCATCATGCTGCTCGGTGTGAGGCGATGGCATGCTTAAGGCTTCACGTGAATAGTAACGCTCCTTCCGAAGTGCGTGTCTCTTCCGACACTCATCATCACGCCGCCCCCCGTCACTCGCCTGCCGAGATTGACGTCAGGCCGGTCAAAGGGCGCCGGGATCTGGCTACCTTCGTGCGTTTGCCGGGCGACCTGCTGCGGGATGATCCGCAATGGGTTGAACCGCTGCACCTGGAGCGACGCCTGCATCTGACCAAGAACCCGGCCTTCGACCATGTCACCTGGCAGGGGTTCATCGCCTGGTCTGGCGATAGACCGGTAGGGCGGATCAGTGCCCAGACTGACAGCCTCCACCGCCAGTATCACGGCGCTGATAGCGGCCATTTCGGCATGCTCGACGCCATCGACGACCCCGCCGTATTCGCGGCGCTGTTCACCGCTGCGGAGACCTGGCTGCGCGAGCGTGGCGCGCGGCACATAACCGGTCCCTACAACTTGACCATCAACGAGGAGTGCGGATTGCTGGTTGACGGTTTCGAGTGGCCGCCTTCGATGATGATGGGACATGCCGGGCGCTACTATGCCTCCCACGTCGAGGCGCAAGGCTATACGCCCGCCAAGGATCTGCTCGCCTATTGGATGTCGACACGTGGCGTGAATTTTACGCCAACGATGAGGCGCATGATCGATCGTCGGCGCGAACGAATTCACCTACGCCCCCTGCGTCGCGACCGCTTCGACGAAGAACTCGATATTCTACGCGACATTTTCAACGACGCCTGGGCAAAGAACTGGGGATTCGTACCGTTCACCGAAGCCGAATTTAACGAGTTGGGCACCAGCCTGAAGATGCTGGTGCCGCCGGAGTTGATCCAGATCGCCGAGATCGACGCCAAGCCCGTCGCGTTCATTGTCGGCTTGCCCAACCTCAACGAGGCGATCGCGCCACTGCACGGACGCTTGTGGCCGGTGGGTTGGCTGCGTCTGCTATGGCGACTCAAGGTGCGCAGGCCAAAGACCGGACGCGTGCCGCTGATGGGGGTACGCAGTGAATACCAGTTCAGTCGCCTCGGGCCGACGCTTGCCCTGGTGTTGATCGAGTCGATCCAGGCGTCGCTCATCCGCCATGGCATCGAAGCCGTGGAAATGTCCTGGATACTCGAGGACAACGCTGGCATGCGAAATATCCTCGAGCATATCGGAACCGACCTCTACAAACGTTACCGTCTCTATGAAAAGCATCTCTGAAGGGCAGATTGCGGCCGTGGTGCTGGCGGCGGATCGCGGCGCCGACGATCCGGTCACGCGGGAGGCCGGTGTCGCCTGCAAGGCGTTGACACCGGTCGCCGGTGTACCGATGCTGCGTCGCGTGTTCGGCGCGCTCGACGGCAGTGCGCGTATCGCGCGTATCTGTCTGGCCGGACCGTCGGCGGCGATCATCGAACACGATCCGGTGCTTGGCGAGCTGCTTGGCCGCGACGATGTGAGCTGGGTGGAGAATGCCGCGACGCCCAGCGCCAGCGTCGGCGCCGCCCTGCGGTCGCTGCCCGATGACGTGCCGGTCATGGTGACCACCGCCGATCATGCCCTGTTGACGCCGACCATCGTCACCGCGTTTGTCGGTCGCGCCCTGGCCAGCGATGGCGATTTCGTGGTGGGCGTGGCACGCCTGGAGACAGTGACGAGGCGCTTCCCCGATACGCGACGCACGGCGATACGGCTGTCCGACGGTCCCTACTGCGGCTGCAACCTGTTTGTCTTCACCACACCGCAAGGCCGCGCGCTCGCCGACTTCTGGCGCCAGGTCGAGCAGCAACGCAAGCGGCCCTGGCGGGTCATCGGCGGAGCGCTGGGCTGGGGGGCGGTGCTGCGTTACCTGCTCGGACGTCTGACGCTCGAGCAGGCCCTGGACAGGCTATCCCGCCGGCTCGGTATACGCATCCGGGCCGTAGTGCTGGATCACGCCGAGGCGGCCGTCGACGTGGACACGCCTGCCGACCGGCAACTGGTCGAAGCGATTCTCGCCGGCGAACGCTGATCGGCTAGGAGTCTGGCGGCGCTCGCAGAAGCCGACGGGTCCGAGAAGGAGAGAAGACGTTCAGCCGCGCGCGGCCTCCACCGCCGCGTCGCGGGTCTGCCAGCGAGTCACCAGATCGCGCGCCTGTTCGAGATCCTTGGGAAAGTCGAGTTCCGCCCAGCGCAACCCCTCGATGGACTGGACGAAGATGTTGCCGCTTGCCGCGAGTTCGTCAATCACGCTCAGATACCAGCGCTTGAGCGCCTCAGGGTCGTGCATGATACGTTCCAGCGTGTCGCGGAACAGCGCCGCGCCTGCGCCGCGGAAGGTCATCATGCCGATCGACTCGCCGTTTACCGTATCCAGATCGAGCGTCTTGCCGACCCGCACCAGGCGATCGCCGTGCAGGCTGACCTTCATGTCGTCGGCGTCATAGCGCGCCTTGCGGTCGATGGCCAGGGTGACCGGATGCTGCGGCGCCTCCAGCAAGCGTTCCACCACCGGCTGGTCGAACAGGGTATCGCCATTGAGCAGCAGGAAGTCTTCCCGCATCGCCTCGCGCGCCATCCAGCAGCTGGCCAAGTTATCGGCGACCTCATAGAAGGGGTTGAAGACGATATCGACCAGATCATCTGCATAGCGATCATGCAGGCATTGCGTCACTTGTTCGATGCCATAGCCGAGTACGACGGTGATCCGCTCGAAACCGGCGGCGAGCAGATGATCGATCTGATGTTCGATGACGGTCTTGTCGCCAAGGCGAATGAGGCACTTGGGACAATGTTCGGTATAAGGCAATAGACGTTTGCCCTGGCCGGCGCTGAGAAGGATGGCTTGGCGTGGCCGCGAAGGATTCGATTGCTGCATGGTGGGTCGATGTCTCGTCTGTATGGTGGTGTGCATGATGTGATGGTGTACATGAAGACCAGGGAGGCGGGCGCAGGCTCCATGGTACTGAGAGCCGAGTGTCTGAGAGCCGAGCATTACCTGCCTTTCGTTACGGCACTCGACTTTAGCAATTTTACCCTGCTCATTCACTTTTGAATGTATCATCTTGACCTGAACAAAGGCTTACCCGGTGGATGCAGTTTCTGAATGCAACGCGGTTATTGAGTCGAATCCCGTTTCAACCCGGCCTGCCGCTATCCGAATTCTTGGCGCATTACGGGACTGAAGCCCAGTGCCAAGTCGCGCTCGAACAGACGTGCAAGCGCCCGGCTTCACTCAGGGAGCGGTGCGTGGCCGTCAGGGTCCAGCGATCCACCTGGCGCGCGATGCGGAACAGCGTGTACCCGGCCGCCTTCGTCACGTCGTCGTTCGGCAGCAGCGAGGCCGAGGGCGCGCCGAACACCGCTGCCTGCCCGTGCGGCGTGGGCAGGCAGGCGTCCATGCGGCAATGGGCGTGACCGTGCAGGACTAGCTCGACGCCCGCGCGTGCCAGTACGCGACGCAGCGCCGGCGCATCGGTGAGGCGTTTGCGCCAGTTCACGGCGTTGTGCTGTAACGGATGATGGATCAACAGGATACGAAAGCGACCCTCGCGCCCCGCCCGGTGCAGACAGCGCTCCAGACGGACGAGCTGTGCATCACCAAGCGCGCCGGTAGCCAAGGGCCAGTGCGTGGGTATTGCCGTAGAGACGCCGATCAACGCGACCGGTCCACGATAGCGAACGAAGGGGAAGCGCGGCACAAGCGGTGCATCACTCGGCGCCGTTGCGTCGCCCATCGTTTCACGCATTTCATCATGCATGTAGTCACGCCACAGCCCGACGGTGCCGGCCCATGGCGCCGGCGCATAGGCGTCATGATTGCCGGGGACGACGGAGACGGCATGCGGTGCGCCCAGCGCTTGCAGCCACGTCAGCGCCTGGCGACATTCGGCAGGCGTGCCAAGATGCGTCAGGTCGCCGGTCACGGCAATGTGGTCGGGTGCCGCACCGCGCAGGTCGTCGACAAGCGCCGCCAGTACCTCCGCCCGATGCACGTGCCGGCGCTTGCGTCGCCAAGCCCAGTATCCTAAGGCACGCTTGTTGAACAACTCTTTCCATGGCGGCATGTCGAAAGAGGTCAGATGGGGGTCGGAGAGATGCGCCAGGCACAGCGACATATCTTGCCCAGCGAAAATCGGGGGTGCCTTCGTCGTCATCGGCATAATATAATCGCAGGATTTTGAAAGGAAAAGGATCATTGGTGGCATGATGACGATACGCGTGTATTTCGAAGAGGATTCGCCTGTCCAGTTATGGGGTCTGACGCCTCGTCAGCGGCTGGTGAAATCGCTGGCACCGCTGTCCAACGTGATCCTCGCGGATGACGCCACGTCCCCCGGGTCCGGCAGCGATCAGCCCGGCACCGATATCCTCGTTCTGCGCGCCGACTACATTTACGATCAACGCGTGCTGAATGGCCTGCTGGATAGCCAAACCGGGCAACTCGCGCTCACTGACCCCAGCGATGACAGCGTAGTCGCCGTACGGGCATGCGCCGATCAGTGGCCGCCGAATACGCGCCCCTCCCTGGCCAATGGGCCATTGTCGGCGTTGAAACGCTTGGCGCCTCCCGCCGTGGCCAGCAGCGAGCAGTCGAAACTGCGCAAGTTCGATACGCCCTGGGTGGCCCGGGTGTCGGCGTCGGCACGCCGACGTCTCGAAAACGCCCTGTTCAGTGCCGCCTACAAGGGCGTGACCGATCTCGTCACCAAATGGGCCTGGCCGCTGCCGGCACGCGCCGTCACCCGGCTATGCGTGCGCTGGGGGCTGCGGCCCAATCACGTGACGTCGCTGAGCTACGTGCTGGCGATCTTGGCCGGGGTGCTGTTCGGGTACGGCGAGTTCGGCGCCGGCCTGCTCGCCGGCTGGATCATGACCTTCCTCGATACGGTGGACGGCAAGCTGGCCCGCGTGACGTTGACGTCGAGCCGCTTCGGCAACGTTTTCGATCACGCCTTGGACCTGGTCCACCCGCCGTTGTGGTACATCGCCTGGGGCGTTGGTCTGGCCGCCGGCACTGCGGATGTGACGATGCTGTTGTGGCTGACCGTGATCGGCTATGTCGGCGGACGCTTGTGCGAGGGAGGGTTCAAGTTCGCGGCGCCATTCTCGATGTTCACCTGGCGCCCCTTCGACTCGGTCAACCGCCTGGTCACCGCGCGCCGCAACCCCAATCTGATCCTGTTGACGCTGGCCTGGTGGGCAGGCTTGCCCTATATCGGCCTGGTCCTGGTCACGCTCTGGACACTGCTCTCGACACTGGTCCTGGCGGTGCGCCTCGCGCAAGGGCTGCTGGCCCGCGCCAAGGGCGAGCCGCCTCGGGCCTGGCTATACAGCGACGACCCGCGCGCCGGACGCCATCCGCTGATGGTACGCTGGTTCACCTTTCCCGCCATCCGCTCGGGCGGGTAGGGTACCTCCGATGCTTCATCCCGCTGATCTCCCGCGCCGGGTTGGCGTATTGTGCAATCCGCACAGCGGGCGCAACCGCCGCCATCTGGAGGCGATCCGCCGCATTGCCGAGCAGCAGGCGGCGTTGTTCGTCTATCACGAGGCCACGACGCCGGAGGCGATTGTCGAGACGTTGCGTGCGTTTCATGCCGAACGTGTCGAACTGATAGCGGTGGTGGGGGGTGACGGCACGCTGCAGGCGGCCCTGACCGGCCTGCTGCGCGACCTGGCACTACCGGCCGAGACCTTGCCGAAGCTGCTGGTAATTGGCGGTGGCACGACCAACATGAGCGCCGCCGATCTCGGCACGCGCTGCCAGCCGCCTGTCGCGCTGACCAGGCTGGCGGCTTGGCTCGAACGCAGGGGCCCGGAGCCGCACTCCTGTTCCCGCCCCCTCGTGCGCCTGGCGCTGGGGCGCCCGGAGGCGGCGCAGTATGGTCTGTTCTTCGGTAGCGGCGCGATCCAGACCGGCGTCGACTACTTCAACAGCCGGGTACGTTGCGGTCCGGTAGCGGGCGCATGGGGGCCACGCCTGGCCTTCCTGCGGGTAATGGTGTCGATGCTGCGTGGCCGGCCCCATCCGCTGCTGCCTGCTGCGTCGTGCCGGCTGGTGCTGGATCGCGACGAGGTGCTGGAAGGCCGTTACCTGCTGGTACTGGTATCGACCCTCGAGCGGCTGCTGCTGGGCTCGCGACCGTTCTGGGGAGAACAGTCCGCGCCGCTGCATTTTACCGCCGTACGCTACCCACCGCGCGCTCTGTGGCGGCGCCTGCCGGCCATTCTGCGCGGGCGTGGCGGCCGCGCCGTACGCGACGGGGAAGGCTATGCCAGCCGCAACCTGACGTCGCTGCGTCTGGAGCTCGATGCAGGCGGCATCCTCGACGGTGAACGCTTCCGCGCCGAACCTGGCGAGGCCATCGAGCTATCGGCGACGCTGGCGATCGATTTTCTCGTCTTCCCATGATTTTCTCGTCCATCCTCCGAGGCCCCATGCGAACCCTCCATTTATCTCCGCCCGCGGCGCTGGTCGCTCAGGTGGCCGAACAGGCCGCCCGTCCGCAGCCTGAGGGGGTGGCACCGCTGGTGGCCCGCGTGCAGGAGCGTTTTGGTCAGGCTACCTGCGCGGTGCTCTTCTACGGCTCCTGCCTGCGTAGCCACGATCCGGGTGATGGCGTGGTCGATCTCTATGCGCTGGTCGACCGCTACGCCGCCGTCTACGATCGCCGTCTGCTGCGGCTGGTCAACGCCTGGCTGCCACCCAACGTGTTCTATCTCGAGGCACAGGATGCCCAGGGGCGGCGCCTGCGCGCCAAGTGCGCGGTCATCACCCTCGATGACTTCGCACAGGGAGCGACACGCTGGTTCGAAAGCTATCTGTGGGGGCGCTTCGCCCAGCCCTGTCGCCTGGCCTATTGCCGCGATGAAGTCACCCGGATGCGGGTGAACGACGCCTTGGCCGGGGCGGTGCTCGCGTTGTGGCGTGCCGCGCTGCCCTGTCTGCCGGACACCTTCGAGGCCGCCGAGGGCTGGCAGCAGGCCCTCGCGCTGAGTTACGGTGTCGAGCTGCGACCCGAAGGCGCATCGCGCCCGGCCTCGCTGCTGGCTGGACAGGAGGCGGAATACCGCGGGCGGCTGGCAGCGGCAGCCGAGGCGCTGCCCGGGCTGTCGGCGACCGGCAACGACCACTATCGCAATGTACTGGAAGCGGCACAGCGCCGCCGGGGACGACGCGTCTGGCGCTGGCGACGCCGACAGGGACATATCCTGCACATCGCCAGACTGATGAAGGCGGTTCTGACCTTTGAAAACGGTGTCGATTACATAGCCTGGAAGCTGGAACGCCACAGTGGCCGGCAAATTTCCGTCAATGACCGCTTGCGCCGCTATCCGTTGCTGTTCGGCTGGCCGCTACTGTGGCGGTTGCTGCGCGAGCGTGTGCTGCGCTGATATACGAGGAGACGAGCATCATGAAAGAGTCCTCACCCCCTCCAACTGAAGCAGGGCCTCCTGCCAAGCGCAGGAAGCCCTGGTACATCAAGACCGGGCGCAGGTTGCTGGTCTCGGTAGATCGCTTTATCGCCCGTCATTCCCGGGTAGGCGATCCCACCTTCTTCGATCCTGCCGAGTTTGCCTGGGTCAGTCCGCTGGAAGCCGAATGGCAGGCCATTCGTACGGAACTCGATGACATCCTGCGCGAGCGTGATGCGCTGCCAAATTTCCAGGACATTTCGCAGGACCAGGCACGCATCAGCCAGGATGATCGCTGGAAGACCTTCTTCTTCTACGGCTACGGTTATCGCATGGATGACAACTGCGCGCGTTGTCCCCAAACGACCCGCCTGATCGAAAGCGTGCCGGGAATGACGACCGCGTTCTTCTCGATCCTCGCACCCGGCAAGCACATCCCGCCGCATCGCGGCCCCTACAAGGGCGTGATGCGTTACCATCTGGGGCTGCGGGTACCGGAACCGCGCGAGCGTTGCCGCATCCGCGTCGGCGACGACACCGGCTACTGGCGGGAAGGCGGCAGTCTGCTGTTCGACGATACCTACGAGCACGAGGTGTGGAACGACACCGACGGCGTCAGGGTGGTGCTGTTTCTGGATGTCATGCGGCCTATGCGCTTCCCGGGCGCACTGGTCAACCGCTTGGTCTTCAATCTGATTCGCTTGTCGCCCTACGTGCAGCGCGCGCGCAGGAACCAGCAGCGCTGGTCGCAGCGCTAGCCTATGCCATGCTTGACGGTACCTGGGAGGGTATCGGCCGGACTGCGCTTTATCGACCGTCTTGACGAATTGATCGCTCTTGGCGAGATCTGGCCCGCCGGGCTTTGAGATTCCTTTGGCTATATCATGATGGCTGCCATGATCTGCGGTGTGCTGGTGCCAGTTGCCGTGCTGGTGCCAGTTGCCGTGCTGGTGCCAGTTGCCGTGCTGGTGCCAGTTGCCGTGCTGGTGCCAGTTGCCGTGCGGGTGCCGGGGGATGCGTCACGGATCTCCTGAACGATGGCGAAGTTGACCATGTTTTTTTCGCGGTTCGGTCTTGCGATTCATTATGAGAATAATTTACATTTCACTTCGTAATGCCAAGCGAGGTGTTTATGTACGTCTGTCTCTGTGTAGGGGTCACCGACCGCGATATCGAAAATGCCGTTTCGGACGGTGCCCGCAGCTGGCGCGAAGTCCGCGAGACGACCGGCTGTGCCGGCCAGTGCGGCAAGTGCGCCTGTACGGGCAAGAGCATCATGCGCGAGGCGATCAGCCAGGAACTGACGATGGATCCGGATCTCGCCTACGCGGTATGAGCTGGATTACGGAATGCTTTCCTAAGCCTGGCTTCGGGCATCGAACTAAATAGCTGTGAACGTCGAGCGTTGGTCGATATTTGTCTTCGCAGCTCGTAACTCGTAACTTCAGGACGCAAGTCATTATCAGCCGCGTTTTCATCTGCCAACGGCTTGCAGATGAGATCTTGTCGTAACCTACTGTAATAGTTGTCATTTATTCTCTCGCTGAGCGATACTGCCTCTATCGGATCGACGCTGCCGATTGTGGTAGCGTGGTCCAGACGGGAGAGCGTGGCCGGAACGTGCCTCCCCATCGCCAGAGACCAATCACTCGATGCGAATCGCTCGAGGCAATGAGGAGAATACGACAATGAAAGGCGACGCCAAGGTCATTTCCTATCTCAACACCGTGCTCGGCAACGAGCTGGTCGCGATCAACCAGTACTTTCTGCACAGCAAGATGTACAAGGACTGGGGCTTGAGCGTGCTGGCCAAGTGGGAGTACGAAGAATCCATCGAAGAGATGCAGCACGCCGACAGGCTGATCGAGCGCATCCTGTTCTTGGAAGGCATTCCCAACCTGCAGGATCTGGGCAAGCTGAACATCGGCGAGAACTGCCAGGAGATGCTCGAGAGCGATCTCAAGATCGAGCACAAGGCTCGCGCCGACCTGCAGGAAGCGATTCCCTACTGCGAATCCGTCCGCGACTACGTCAGCCGCGATCTGTTCATCAAGATCCTCGACGACGAAGAAGAGCACATCGACAAGCTCGAAGCGGAACTGGGCCTGATCGACAAGGTCGGCATCCAGAACTATCTGCAGAAGCACATGTTCACGACGGACAAGGAGTGAGGCGCGACGCCTGATCAGGCACGCACTTTACGCATACGCAAAAGCCCCGATGTCATCGACATCGGGGCTTTTTTGCTGTGGACCGCCGATTTTTCCGGCTCAGCCCAGCTCGTTGACCAGCAGTGCCTCGACGGCCTCGATGCGCTGGGTCAGCGTCTCGTCGTCGGCCGCGAGCACCGTGATGTGACCGATCTTGCGGCCGGGGCGGGGCGCCTTGCCGTAATCGTGCCAGCGGGTGCCGGGCAGAGCGAGCACGGCGTCGCGCTCGGGGAAGGCGCCGATCACGTTGAGCATCGCACACGGCGCCAGGCGTGCGGTCTCGCCCAGTGGCAGCCCGGCGATCGCGCGGACGTGGTTCTCGAACTGGCTGGTCACCGCGCCTTCGATGCTCCAGTGGCCGGAGTTATGCACTCGCGGGGCGATCTCGTTGGCGAGCAGCCCCGCCGCGGTGACGAAGAACTCGAACGCCATCACGCCGACATAGTCGAGCTCGTTCATCACCCGGCTGGCGTAGTCTTCCGCCTGTGCCTGCAGCGGATGGGAAACCTGCGGCACCGAGCAGTGCAGGATGCCCTGGCGATGCTCGTTGCGCACCACCGGCCAGTGGCGGATCTCGCCGTCACGGCCGCGCACGGCGATCACCGAGATCTCGTGATCGAAATCGATGAAGCCCTCGAGAATCAGCGGCACGCCGCCCAGCTCGTCGAACGTCCCGGCGACATCTTCCGGCGCGCGCAGCACCTTCTGGCCCTTGCCGTCGTAGCCCATCGTGCGGGTCTTGATCACCACCGGCAGGCCGATCTCGTCCACCGCGGTGTCGATATCGGCCTGGCTGTCGATCCGGGCGATCGGCGGCACGTCGATATCCAGCGAGCGGAACAGCGACTTCTCGAGCCAGCGATCCCGCGCCGTCGCCAGCGCCGAGGCGGGCGGATAGGCCGGGCGTTGTTCGGCCAGACGCTCGACGGCTTCGGCCGGGACGTTCTCGAATTCGAAAGTGATCGCGTCGCAGGTCGCGGTCAGCGTGCTCAGCGCCTGGGCATCCTGCCAGTCGGCCTGCAGGTGCTCTCCATGCGCAGCAGCACACGGCTCGGCGCCGGGATCGAGAAAGGTGAAACGCAGATCCAGCGGCGCGCCCGCCTGGGCAAGCATGCGCCCCAGTTGGCCGCCACCGACGATTCCGATACGCATAGTCACTCCTGGTCTTCGGGTCGAGGGTCGGGATTGTCGAGCACCTGCTGCGTCTGCTCGGCGCGGAAGGCTTCCAACGCCTCGCGGATGCGCTCGTCGTGGTTGGCCAGCATGGCGGCGGCGAGCAGGGCGGCGTTGATCGCGCCGGCACGGCCGATCGCCAGCGTCGCGGTGGGAATGCCGGCCGGCATCTGCACGATGGAAAGCAGCGAATCGACCCCGGAAAGGGTGCTCGACTTCACCGGCACGCCGAGCACCGGCAGCCGCGTCTTGGCGGCGCACATGCCCGGCAGATGGGCGGCGCCGCCGGCACCGGCGATGATCACTTCCAGGCCCCGGTCGGCGGAGGTTTCGGCGTACTCGAACAGCAGATCCGGCGTGCGGTGGGCGGAGACCACCCTGGTTTCATGCTCGATACCCAGCTTTTCCAGGGTCTCGACGGTATGGCAGAGAGTCGACCAGTCCGACTTCGAGCCCATGATCACGCCGACGCGTACGCTCATGCTTCCTCCCGTGGGAAATGGTTCGCCGGTCCTTGGTAGGGGGTTATCGGACCGTCGTTTGGAAAGCAGCGAATTGTACGGGAATACGGTTAATCGATCAGCCGTAAAATCTTTCTTGCAGGAAACGGTAATCTTGCAGACGACGTTCAGCGGAACGCCTTTTCCAGGGCAAACCGGGCCACCGGCTCATCGCTGACGCTGACCTGCTCGCAGAACATGGCGAGCGGGCGCACCCACAGGCCATAGTCGCCGTAGAGCGCCCGGTAGACCACCAGCCACTCCTCGGTTTCGCTGTGCTGGGCCACGTCCAGCACCTCGTAGAGCTGGCCCTTGTAGTGGCGATAGATGCCCGGCACGGGCTTGTGCTGTTCACTCATGAGGAGGTCTCCCGGGTAGCGGCCGGCGCTGTCGTTGATGTTGTTGGCGTTGGCGTTGGCGTTGACGTCGTTGAGGTCGTCGTCGCTGTGTTCGATGCCTTTGACGTCGTTGCCGAGACGGCAGCCGATGTCCGTGCCTCGTCTGCCGCGCGTCTGGCTTTATCGGCGAGCCGGGTCAGCACACGGCCGGCCGCGACGAAACCGAAGGTGCCGGTGACCACGCTCACCGCACCGAAACCGGCAGCGCAGTCGAGCCGCGTGGCCTGGCCCGGTGCCGGCTTCTGCAGGCAGACCTCGCCATCGTCGCCGGGGTAGACCAGTTGCTCGTCGGAGTAGACGCACTCGACGCCGAAGCGGCGTTTGGGATTGCGCGAGAAGCCGTGATCCCGGCGCAGCTTCGAGCGCACCTTGGCCAGCAGCGGATCGTGCTCGGTGCGGCTGAGATCGGCCACGCGCACGCGGGTCGGGTCGCTCTGGCCGCCGGCACCGCCGGTCACCGTGATCGGCAGCTTGCGCCGGTTGCCGTAGTGAATCAGCGCCGCCTTGGCGCCGACGTGGTCGATGGCATCGATTACGTGATCGGCATCGGCCGGAATCCGCTCGGCCAGATTGGTCGGGGTGATGAAAGCGGCGTCGGCATGAATCTCGATCCCCGGCCAGATCGCGCGGCAGCGTTCGGCCAGCACCTCGACCTTGGGCTTGCCGATCTGGCCGTCCAGCGCGTGAAGCTGACGGTTGACGTTGGAAACGCAGACATCGTCCAGGTCGATCAGGGTCAGCTTGCCGATCCCGGAGCGCGCCAGCGCCTCGGCGCTCCAGCTGCCGACGCCGCCCACGCCGATCACCACGACGTGCGCGCGGCGGAACGCATTGGCCGCCCGGGCGCCGTAGAGACGCCGGATACCGCCAAAGCGGAAATCGTAGTCGTCGCTGCCGGCGTCAACGCTGCCAGCGCCGGGAGAGCTGTCGTGGATCATGGAATCCTCGCTCATGGAGTTTCGATCACCGATTTTCGATCACCGGTTTTCGGTCAAGGAATAGCGTCGACCGATTCGGATTCGGCCCGGGCCGCGCTCGTGGCGGGCGTCATCCAGTGGGCGCCATTCTGCGTCAGATGCGCCTGCCAGCCGAACCGGGCCAGCAGGGCGGAAAAGTGATCGTCGGACGCCGCTTCCAGTCTTAGCTGGCGGCCCTCGAACGGGTGGCGAAATTCCAGCGCCACCGCCGACAGCAGCAGGTGCGGGCAGTCCAGATGATCGCGGAAGTAGCGATTGTGAACGCCCTTGCCGTGCTTGGCATCACCGATGATCGGATGGCCGCAGCGCGCCAGATGACGCCGGATCTGATGGCGCCGGCCCGTCTCCGGCCGTGCTTCCATCAGCGAATAGCGCGACTGCGGATAGCGATCGATCGCCACCGGAATCTCCACCGTCGCCAGCCGCCGGAAGTGAGTCAGCGCCGGGTGTGCGGGCATCTCCGCCTTGGGCCGGATGCCATCTTCCTCGCGCAGGGGCGCATCGACGCTGATCGTCTCCGGCCCCCAGCCGCGAACCACGGCCAGATAGCGCTTGCTCACTTGATGCTCGGTGAACGCCCGCGTCAGCGCGGCGGCGGCGTCGCTGTCCAGCGCGAACAGCAGCACGCCGCCGGTGGGGCGATCCAGGCGATGTACCGGAAAGACATGCTGGCCGATCTGATCGCGCAACGTCTGCATCACGAACCGGGTTTCCCCGCGGGCCAGTGCCGTGCGATGCACCAGCATGCCGGGCGGCTTGGCGACGGCGATCAGGCGCGCATCGCGGTAGATCACCGGCAGCGGCCCAAGGCGCTCGGTTGGGGTGAGCGGCACGGTCATGGCACTGGCCTGGGTAAACGAACAGGGCGCTATTGTCGGGGCTGGCGAAGGCGATCTCAAGGGGCTGACCGAGTGCCCGGATGTCCGACGCATGCTAGCCTCGGAAACAGTGAAGCAGCGAACATCAGGAAGCCTGTCGCCATGAGTGATACCCGTTCCCCGCATCTGGTCGTGCTGACCGGCGCTGGCATCAGCGCCGAAAGCGGCCTCAAGACCTTTCGCGATGGCGATGGCCTGTGGGAAAACCACCGCCTCGAGGATGTCGCCACCCCGGAAGCCTGGGCGCGCGACCCCGAAACCGTGCTGCGCTTCTACGACGAGCGCCGCGAGCAGACCCGCCGGGCACGGCCTAACGCCGCGCATCTGGCGCTGGCCGAACTCGAGGCTGCCGGGTTTCGGGTCAGCGTGGTCACCCAGAACATCGACGACCTGCACGAACGCGCCGGCTCGCGTCACGTGCTGCATCTGCATGGCGAGATCCTGCTGGCGCGCTCCTCGGTCGATGCCAACCTGCGCTACCCGTTGAGCGATCCCGCGACCGGGGGCCGGATTGCCCTGGGCGATCTGTGCGACAAGGGCAGCCAGCTGCGCCCGGACGTGGTCTGGTTCGGCGAAGCCGTGCCGCGCTATGCCGAGGCGTGCGATATCGTCGCCGGGGCCGACGCGCTGCTGGTCGTCGGCACCTCGCTGGCGGTGATGCCTGCTGCCTTGCTGCTGGATCAGGCGCCGTTCGAGGCGCCGTGCTGGCTGGTCGACCCGCACGCCCGCGATCTGGCGCCGCCGGGCGTCAGCCCGATTGCCGAACCGGCCAGCCGTGGCGTGCCGGATCTGGTGGCGCGCTGGCGAGAGCAGGGCGGCTTTGCCGATTGATCTTCCCGTGACGTCCATGTTCCGTGACGCTCATGTTCCGTGGCGTCCATGTTCTGTGACGCCGCGTCGCTTTCTGCGTTTTGCCTCCTTTTGCCTATTTAGTCGCGGCACGCACTGCGGCAAAATAGCGCGCCCGGTCGATGCCGGATCCGCTGCCGTTTCCGGATCGACCCCAACAGAGCCGCTCGAGCGGCCCCGGTTCGCCATTGGGCGAGCCAGACTATCTCGCTAGGACACATCATCATGTTTGAACGCATCAACCGGTTGTTCCCGGTCTGGGCCGTCTTGCTGGCCGTTATCGCCGCCTTCGAGCCGCAGCTGTTCGTCGGGCTGAAGGGGGATATCAAGACACTGCTCGTGGTGATCATGTTCGCCATGGGCCTGACATTGACCCGCGAAGACTTCGCCCGCGTGATCAAGGCGCCCAAGCCGATCGCCGTCGGTGTCATCCTGCAATTTCTGATCATGCCGGTCGCCGCGCTGCTGGTTTCGCGCGTGCTGGGGCTGAGCCCGGAGCTGACCACCGGGATGATCCTGGTCGGCGCCACGGCGGGCGGCACCTCTTCCAACGTCATGACCTGGCTTGCCGGCGGCCACGTCGCGCTGTCGGTCTCGATGACCATGGTTTCCACCGTGATCTCGGTCGTCGCCACGCCGTTCATCACTTGGCTGCTGGTCGGCCAGAGCATCGACGTGCCGGTTCTCGGCATGCTGATGAGCATCGCGCAGCTGGTCATCGCGCCGATCGCGCTGGGTGTCATCGTCCATCATCTGCTGGGCGCGCGCATCCGCAAGATCGAACCGGCACTGGCGACGCTCGCCATGGCTGCCATCGTGCTGATCATCGCCATCGTGGTCGCGCTCAACGCCGGCAACCTGGCAACGCTGGGGCCGATCGTGGCGATCGCCGTCATCGCCCACAACGGTATCGGCCTTGCCGCCGGCTACTGGCTGAGCCGAGCGCTGGGCTTCGATATTCGCACCGCGCGCACCATCGCCTTCGAAGTTGGCCTGCAGAATTCCGGCCTGGCGGTCACGCTCGCCAACCAGTTCTTCACTGCCGGCGCCGCGCTGCCGGGTGCGCTGTTCTCGGTCTGGCACAACGTCTCCGGCTCCGTGCTGGCGGGTTACTGGAAACAGCGCGGCATCGCTGAGCGTGGCGCCACATCGGAAACGAGCGAAAGCATCAGCCGCTGAGATTGCTACAGATATTGTCTTAATTCCGGGGCTAGGAAAGCGGGGCGGAGTGCTAGAATGCGCGCGCCCCGCTTTTTCGTAGGCCGGAGAGGGCCGATCCATGCGTGATGATGCCGAACTGACGACCAGAGCCTGGTCGCCGAGCGAGACCGAATTTCCGAATGCTGACGCCCGGCGCGACATGGCCGGCGGAGACGCGACCCCGCCGCGCCGTGAATTCAAGGCGCGGGGCAGCTTCGTCGAACGCTGCGACGGGTGCCGCCTGCCGGTGCTCAACTGCCTCTGCCCGTACCGTGTGACGGCGACGAGCGACGCCCGAGTCTGGCTGCTGACGCACCCCTACGAGCACAACAAGCCCACCAATACCGGGCGCCTGATCGCCGATGTGCTGCCGCAGACCCAGACCTTCACCTGGTATCGCACCGCGCCGGAGGCCCGCCTGCTCGAACTGCTGGCGGATCGACGCTACGTGCCGTTCGTGGTCTTCCCCGACGACCAGCCGGACTATCAGCATCGCGTGGTCGACGAGCGTGCCGTGGTCGTCGCCAAGCAGGATGGCTTTATTCCTGTCTTCATTCTGATCGACGGCACCTGGCGTCAGGCGCGGCGGATCTTCCGCAAGAGCCCGTACCTGGAAAACCTGCCGGTGCTGCCGCTCCACACGGACCGGCTGACGCGCTACCGGCTGCGCAAGCCGGCCTCCGCCTCGCATCTCTGTACCGCCGAGGTCGCGGCCGAGCTGCTGCGCAATACCGGCGACGTCTCCGCCGCCAACGTGCTCGACGACTACTTCGACGCCTTCAACGAGAGCTACGCCGCGAGCCGCTTCTATCACAAGATCGAGAAGCCCAACGCCGCCATGCAGCGCCTGCTCGAACGTCGCGCCTTCGGTACCGCTTTCTCCTGAAGCCGGCTGCCATCGCCGCTTTCCGATACGCCTCGCCCATCGGCGAGGCCGCTTCTGGCAGGGTAGGGGCGATGAAGGGCCGATCTCTTCCGTCTGGCGCCCCGCATTTCCGGCACCGGCGCATTTCCAGCGCCGGTGCATTCCCAGCGCCGACGGCCTCGCATAAACGGCCCCGGTAATGTTATCGTCTGCGCCGTGCGCCCGAATAGCTCAATTGGATAGAGTACCGGCCTTCGAAGCCGTGGGTTGCAGGTTCGAGTCCTGCTTCGGGCGCCATTTCGATTGATTTCGAATATCCCGCCTTACTCAACCGCGCATCGCTACTGATCCTTGCGGCTCGGCCTATAGAGCCAATTCCGCACGTCATCGGTTCCCCGACTCACGCTACCAGTTTCTCGACCATCAAGATGATCGAGTGAATCACCTTGATATGTATCTCCTGGATACGGTCGGCGTAGCCGAAGTGAGGAACCCGAATTTCCACGTCGGCGAGACCCGCCAATTTGCCGCCATCCTTGCCGGTCAGCAGTATGACGTTCATGTTCTGGACTCGGGCGGCTTCGACAGCCTTGACGATGGTCTCGGAGTTGCCCGAGGTGGAAAGGCCGAACAGCACGTCTCCTTGCCTGCCCACGGCTTCGACATAGCGTGAGAACACATATTCGTAGCCGAAGTCATTGGCGACGCAGGAGAGGTGGCTGGGATCGGAAATGGCGATGGCGGGCAGGCCCCGGCGGTTATCACGGAAGCGCCCGGTGAGCTCTTCGGCGAAATGCATGGCGTCGCAGTGAGAACCGCCATTGCCGCAGGCGAGAACCTTGCCACCGGCTTTGAAGCGTGCCGCCAACAGCTCCGCCGCCTGAGCGACCGCTTCCAACTGGGCTTCATCCTGACTGAAGCGGGAAAGCACGTCGGCGGCTTCTTTCATCTGATCTCGGACGATCTCTTTCAATTCCACGGGGGCTTCCTTCGGGCTGGCATTGCTGAAGAGGATAGCAAGCCTGCACGTCCGATGCGGTAAAGCAGCGCTTCGGGTGGCCGTTCGTCACCTTGCCAGCCCGATGGGGGCGACGCACACTCTCACCGATCCCTTTTCGAGTCTGGTGGCCGTGTGAGTGTCGAGACGATTGTCATCATCGCCTGCGCCTATTTCGTGGCCGCCTTCGTCAAAGGGGCGACGGGCCTCGGGTTCTCGACATCCGCATTGCCCATCCTCGCGCTTGGCCTGGGCCTCAAATCCGCCATGCCGCTGGTCATCATTCCCTCGCTGGTCAGCAATGCCCTCGTCATGAGGCAGGCGGGGCTCTTCGGCGAGACGATCCGGCGCTTCTGGCCGATGTTCCTCGCTACTATTCCCGGCTTGCTGCTGGGCCTCGCCGTGCTGGATCTTATCGACAGCCTGATTGCCGGGGCGGTACTGGGCGTGGTCCTGATCGGCTACGGGGCTTTCACGCTGTTTCGCCCAGGGCGGCCGATGTCGGATGCCCTGGGTCGAAAGCTCGCGCCGGTCTCGGGCTTTCTCACTGGGCTGGTCAATGGCATGACCGGATCCCAAGTGATGCCGGTGTTGCCGTTCCTGCTCGCGCTCCGGCTCGATCCCAAGCGGTTCATCCAGGCGATCAACATCTCCTTCAGCCTGTCGAGCGTCATCATGGCGGTGGGCCTGGCGAAACTCGGGCTCATGACGGTCGAGTCGATCTGGATCTCGCTGCTGGGGCTGATACCCGTCTATGCCGGCACCAGGATCGGCGGCATCGTGCGCCAGCGAATGGACGCCGCCACGTTCCGCCAAGTGGTCCTGATGATGCTGATCGTCTTCGGCGTGGTGCTGGTCAGCAAGACCGCCCTGGCCTAGCGCTTGGCTCTAGAAGGGCCGACATCGACTCGATAGCCCCCGACGGCCATAGGCTCCCCATCTGCGCACAGGCAAACGCCTATCTCATTCCCGCTACGCTCGACGCTATCGGCCAAGCCGGGGGAGGGCGGGAAGCGCTCAAGCATGGCCATCCGTAAGCCGATAGAGAAAGAAAGGTTCCCGAGTCGACCCGAGGAAGCCGGAATGTTCCAAGAACATCACAGGTTAGGCGGTTGTGGCCACTCCAGGGCGCTGGATGCCCCCGGCTGCGCCCTTCACCACCGGCGCGCTGTCGACTCCCCGCCCCGCCTGCGCGCTAAATGCGTCGGTTTTGATGCAGCGTTGCATATAGCTCCAACCCGCGCCGTTGCTGGGGCCGCGGGCGGTTTCGTAGCCCCAAAAAATCATGCGGAATGTCGTATTTTGCAACCTACCCGACGAAAGGTGGGGAACGTTGGATAGAGAAATGAAACGGAATGTGGCAGATTGATACGAAAGGTATTCCCAGCAAGTCTCAGGGTATCCGGCTGGCTCCAGCGCTGATGACACCGCTAGAAACGTAACTCTTTAAAACGTGTGGATTAAAATGAGCAATCATTCTGCTCTTGCGATTTTGGATCGCTTTCGCGGCCTTCCTGATTTCCCGTCGTTTGAGGCATTTGCTAGTTCTCTATGGCGGAATGAAGCCGCTGTTATGGTCGGGGCGGGATTCAGTCGTGTTTGCACCCGCGATAGGAGCAGTCCGATTCCACCGCTTTGGAGAGATTTCAGAATAGAGATGGCCGCTGCCCTAGGCTACGGAAAAGGGGAAGAGCCGGATAATTTAAGACTGGCTCAAGAATACCAAACGCTCCATGGTGACAGTGGCCTAGATCAATTGATTGGCCGGCTGGTTGCAGATGATCAGTGGGAGCCGGGACCACTTCACAAGCAGTTTATGGAGCTTCCATGGCGGGACGTGCTCACGACCAACTGGGACACTTTACTGGAGCGTACTAAGCCTCAAACGCCAGATAGAATTTACAGCTGTGTGAGAACCATTCAGGACATTGCCCACCGAGCCCAGCCTAGAATAGTAAAGCTACATGGTTCGTTACCATCCCATAAGCCCTTCGTATTCACTGAAGATGATTATCGTGCTTACCCGGTTCAATTTGCACCGTTTGTAAATCTTGCTCAACAAATCATGCTTGAGCATGACCTTTGCTTGATTGGCTTTTCTGGTAGTGATCCGAACTTCTTGGCTTGGAGTGGCTGGGTTCGCGACACACTAAACGTCTCCGCTCGGCGAATTCGGCTTGTTGGAGTATTAAATCTGTCTCCGGTTTCAAGGGCGCTTCTTCAAAAGCGAAATATAACTCCCATTGATCTCGCGCCCCTCGTTAAAAATCTACATCGCGAAGAACAGCATGAGAAAGCGCTTAAGCTTTTCTTTGATGCACTGTTGGCTTCAAAACCACCTTCACCTTATGCATGGAACTTGAATTCAGGTAGGCTTGCTCAATCATCTGTAGCAAAGGAAGAAGATCGACCGTCACTTATGGAAGTGGCGGAAGAGTGGGCAAAAGAGAAAAGCAGATATCCTGGTTGGATTATTTGCCCATCTGCAGAAAGGCATCGACTTCGCGGCCGCTTCGTGACCGTGAAGGAAAACAGTGGGTCTGCGGAGGCTCGCCTGCGATTTGCGTTAGAGAGTGTTTGGCGTCATAGAACGGCTAGAATCTGGCTCAACTATCAAGACATGCAAGAGGCAGATGCCCATTATGAATCCGCGGAGCAATGTTTGACAAAAAAAGAAAAGAGTGAGCTGTGTGTCTCAATCGCAGCTGAATGGCGGCGGTATCAAAAATGGGATGAATGGTCGCGTTGGATGGCTAGGCTGGGAAAAGTTGTAAGCAATGAAGCTACTCTTTCCTATACGTACGAAAAGGCATTGCGCGCTTTATTGGATTGGGATGATGAGGCTGTTTCAGACGCTGCGAAAGCACTTACGAGCAATGAACCAATTTGGATCATGCGGCGCGCCGGGTTGTTAGCGATATTATGTCGGTACCGAGAAGCCGCGGAGCTTTACCAAGCGGCGCTTCTAAGTATTCGCCAGAAACTGCTGCTTTCTCCAAAATCTGCTTGGCTTATTTCTTTGGAAGGGTGGGCAGACCTTTTTTATCAAGCTTCTTACTCGATCTTGAAAGGTGAGTTTGCATCATTTCCAGAAAATGAAAGTGACGAAACTCGGATGCGCTACTTTCTGGCCAAGGCTGATCCTTGGGATACGATTTCATATATTGAAAGGCTGGTGTCTGAAAGAATTGATAGAAACAAAAAGGATGCTGAAAAGTGGCGGCTTTCTTTCAAATCCGGTAGGTATCTTTCGGGCAGAACGACACGAATTTCAAATGATGGGGAGTGCCCATTTTATGGCCTTCTTGATCTAATGGAAACGACTGGGTCTCCTGATTCCATTGGAACTAGTAATTTATTTTCGACTCGTATGGAGGCGGCATATCGCGCAATTGAAAAACATGATGAAAATGATATTTTAACTTTTTTTTCTCGATATAGAGGGGCGGATAAAAAAATACTCGAATGGATGATGTCGCGCATGGAAGTTGCGCGTCTGAGTGATTTTTTCGTCCAGCATCTTGTCTCTGTAATTCCAAAGCGTATAGATAGGCTTGCTAAATATAGGGAGAATCTTGGGAGCAAAAACTACCTCGTTTTCCTGCTGGAGCTCTTGGCTAGAGTTGTAGTTCGCACAACATCAAAACAGGCTATGGATATCTTTGAATGGGTTATGAGTCTGTTGGATTCTCAGGCGCTTTGGTGGGCAAGTTACTCAGCCTGTGGCATGGTTATGGAGAGTGCAGTTGAAGCTTTAAGGACCGATGATCGTCAGAAAGCTATGATGCTGGCTTTGCATTTCAAAACTTCAGTGGGCCCCGATTCAGATGTAGCTGAGCGTTACTGGCCTGAAATATTTGACGATTTCTCCGATGCAGATATGCGCAGAGTGAACCTCTCTGCAAATGATGTGATTCAAATAAATTTATTGATTTCTCTAGTGAAAGATGGAGGTGGAATTGACCGAAGCCGCGCTCTAAGGCGGCTTCATGTGCTCTATAACGCTGACCAATTGACTGTAGATCAGGTCAATGCACTTGATACGGCAGTATGGACGCGTTGTGGTAAGGATGGTTGGCCAATAGATACTCTACTACAACCATGGGTTTTTCTGGAACTGCCTGGGAGTAGTCGTGCAGAGGCACTATTTCTTGAAAAAATTGTCGGTGGAGTAGCGGGTGGTCTAGTCGAGCCTGAATTATTAGCAAACCTCCGCATTGGTTTGAATAAAATTACCCTCAATGTTTCACAAAAACTTCTCGTTTCCTGTGTGACAAAATGTCTAGCATGGATGCCGGTTGCAGAGGACAAAAACTCGATCTCTTACGTCCTGTCAGGAATAGCAGAGCGCGACAAAGCGACTGGGCACGAAATTGGTGAGGTCTTGGCGCGAAGTCTTTTGCCACGTCTATCTACTGAAGATTTACCAGAAGCAGTCGCTGAGCAACTGCGGTATTTCGAAGAAATGACACACATCCCTTCTCTAGCTGCAACCGCATTTCAAGTGTTGCGTCTATGGCCGGACCATCGTCCTAGAGTCTTCGCACAAATTCGTTCGGCGATAGCCAGTCGAGATCCGAATAGTGTTTACTTCGCCTATGTAGCTGTTAATCAATTTATCGAAAACGCTTCGACGGAATCTGAACTTCCGCGAGAAGTTAAAGAGCTTTTACTACATGCTTGCGAACAGCGAACTCAGCCTGGCTTGAGTTCTACTCTTGAATTGCTTGAGAAGATGGTCAAGAAAAACCTGCTCACTGGGGAAGAGTTAGACCGGCTCTCAAGCGCTTTGCCCCATGTGCTCAAAGAGTATCGATATGATCAAACAAATTTGGAGGTTCCTTCGAAGGCTGAATTACCTACTGTTCGCAAAGAGATCCACCGACTTTCCAAATTTCTCCTTGACTATTGTCCAGAGCTGGAGAAGCTGAAATTAGAACTTGAAAATGACCCCCTCCCGGAAGTTCGTTTTATTGATTGAAATGATCAATGTGCTAAGGGCAGAGGAGCGCTTACTGGTGAGTGTTGCAATACAACGCGGAAACAGTGCTACTTTGCCAGAAGGACGTCTCGCAGCATTGAGGAGAGGGGCAAGCGCTACAATCATGCGGCGCTTATGGTATATCGATAGGTATATTTTCTCTTGGCTTTTTGGAAAAAAGATAATTTTTTCATATTGTTATGCGCTTATTATAATCCTGCTTCGGCCCGGCAATCACATGACGCCGAACAAATGACCATCTACCTCCGATAACCGCCTACGAGGAAACGACATGGAGTGGGATTTCCTGCTGGTGTTCCTGCCAGCCTGCTTCGCGCTGAACATGGCGTTCGGCCCCAACAATCTGCTGGCGACGACGAACGCGGCACGTGTCGGGCCGCTGAAGGCGATCATCGCGTCGTCCGGGCGGATCGCTGCGTTCACTCCCATGATTGCCATCGCGGGCGTCGGGCTGGGCACGTTGCTGACGACTTCCATGTGGTTTTTCATCGTCGTGAAGTGGGCGGGGGCGCTGTACCTGGCATGGCTCGGGCTCAAGCTGCTGATGAGCAAGCCGCAGTCGGCGATCATCGAAGGCGGGCAGCCCCAGTCGATGCGTTCGTTGATGCGTCAGGAATTTCTGGTGGCGGCCGGCAATCCCAAGGCGATCCTGATCTTTACTGCGTTCCTGCCGCAGTTCGTGGTGCCCGAACACTATGCCTTGAGCTTCATCATTACAGGTGCGCTGTTTCTGGTCATGGAAGTCGTGGCGATCGCGATCTATGCCGTGCTGGGCAGCAAGATCGGCCGCTATCTGCGCAATGGCAAGGCGATGCAGTGGTTCAACCGTGTCAGTGGTGCGCTGATGGTCGTCTTCAGCATCGGCTTGCTGGCGATGAAGCGGCCAGCTGGCTGAAATCGCCTCCTGCGGCCTTCTCGATGCCCGGCCATGGCGGCGAACGGCGCCCGTATGGCGCTTGTGGTTCAGCGTCGCGCCCCGGCTCCGGGCTTATTCGGGCTTAGGCGAAAGGCTGCGATAGCATCTTTTTGGTTTTCGATGAACATAGCTGTTGACTAACACCGGACGAGAGCGCAGACTGGCGATCAGTTGGTTAGCAAGTCGCATATTGTCAGTTGCACTCGAATCATTCGGTAGCCTGGTTATATCCCCTTGTTTTACCCACTATCTCGGGTAGCACCCGGCAATCGTAATTACGCGCTAAGCGCATAAGGAATTCGGAACATGGCAACTGGCACAGTTAAGTGGTTCAACGACACTAAAGGCTTTGGCTTCATTTCTCCGGCAGACGGTGGCGACGATCTGTTCGCACACTTCTCCGAGATCCAGGCTGACGGCTTCAAGTCTCTGCAGGACGGTCAGGAAGTTTCTTTCGACGTCACTCAGGGCAAGAAAGGTCTTCAGGCTGCTAACATCAAGCCGCTCTAAGACTTCCGGTAGATCCTTCGCCCTAGGGCGATAGAGCTTCCAGCACCAAGGCCCGCTAACGCGGGCCTTGGTGTTTTCGCGTGCGTGAATGTGGCATTCACATGAAGCGAGCCAGCCGATCACTCGGCTGGCTCGTTGTCGTTGGGGAAGGCTCGGCTCAGCTCTGGCGGCGCGATGCGATGCTGCCGAACCGGCGCTTGAACTGCGCGGCGCGGCCTTCGGTGCCGACTTCGCGCTGCTTGCCGGTATAGAACGGGTGAGAGGCAGAGGAGATATCGAGGTGAACGAGAGGGTAAGTGTTGCCATCTTCCCACTCGATGGTTTCCGTCGATGTCATGGTCGAGCCAATCTTGAAGTATTGATTGACGCTGGTGTCGTGGAAGATGACCTGGCGATAATCAGGATGGATACCGGCTTTCATGGAATTCTCCTTTCGATCGATTATGTAATGTTATTACATAGCATTCGTTAGAGCAAATTGGCGGTTTCACCAGTAGGCACGGTCGGGCGCATTTGTGCGAAACGGGGCGTGATCCGCTATCATCGCGTCTCCTCCCAGCAGCCAGACAGCCATCGTTCATGCATAACCTCTACATTCCCGTCATTGCGATTCTGGCGGCTTTTGCCATTATCTTCGGGGGCCAGGCCATCTCGGATAGCCACGTCGACGATGACATCAAATCATTGATTTCAAAGCAACTTGGCGTCGACAGCGAGATCGAGTTGCAGGCAATGAAAGAGGTTCAGAAGGGCTATGGCGTGTGCGGCCTTTACCAGATCGCCGATCAGGACCAATCCTTCGCGCCTTTCTACTATAGCAAGGTCAACGAGCGCGTGACGCTGGACGCCGAATCCGAGCGGTATCGGCGTCACTGCGGTGACTGAGGAAGGATTTTCAAATCTGCTGGAATCGGTCGATGCGTTCGCGAATCGCGTTCTCGGGGCCGATGAGATTCTGAAGATCGGCTTCGGTCAGCCCGATGTCCTGGTGGCCTCGAGCAATCGAGGTGTAGTTTTCCCCTTCGCGAATGGCTTCTTCGACCAGTAGCGAAAGTTCCTTGCGATCATGCAGCGAGGCCGGATCGTAGCCCTGGCGCGCACGCTGGAACTGGTTGGCCTGTTCTCGACGACAGCGCTGCAGCAGACTCTCGGTGATGAATGGTGTGCTTTTCATGAACCGTACCCCCTCGGCGGCGAAATTCCTCCTGAGAGTAGAACCGATTCGAAGAGCGTCACCATTGCCATTTTGGTGTAGATGCGATGCCGTCTTGCGGGCGGCAACGGCAGCGCCATGGCTTTTCCCGGCGGTGAAAGAGAAGGGCTGGCGGGTCGATTTTAGCGTTAACGAATTTGCGGTCTTCGACCAAGGTCGGTAGGGTTTCGCCCTTCATGCCTAACGAACCGATCTGAATATGACCCCCGATAACAACATGCCGACGCCGCGTGGCCGGTTTGGCGATCCCGTCGTGCTGGTGCTGACCATCGGTTTCATCGTCGCCTTCGTGCTGCTTTCAGCCATTTCGCCGGGTGCCGTGACCGATGCCATCGGAGCGGGCTTCACCTGGACAGCGAGTACCTTCGGCAGCTTTTTCCAGTTGCTGCTGCTGTTGACGTTCTTCATTGCCATCGGCGTGGCGCTCTCGCCAGCCGGCCGGGCGCGAGTCGGCGGTACGGATCGCCCCGAGATGAGCACGTTCAAGTGGATCTCGATCATTCTGTGTACGCTGCTGGCCGGTGGCGGCGTGTTCTTCGCCGCGGGCGAGCCGGTCTACCACTTCGTGGTCACGCCGCCCGCCTTCGATAGCGAGCCCAACTCCGCGGCTGCCGTACCCCATGCCCTGGCGCAGTCGTTCATGCACTGGGGCTTTTTGGCCTGGGCCGTGCTCGGCACGCTGCCGGCCATCGTGCTGGCGCACCAGCATTATCATCGCGGCCTGCCGCTGCAGCCGCGCACGCTGCTGGCGCCGGTTCTTGGCGAGCGTCGTGTTCGCGGCGTGCTGGGCAGCGTGGTCGATGCGGTCTGCGTCATCGCGCTGGTGGCGGGCACGGTCGGGCCGATCGGCTTTCTCGCCACTCAGGTGAGCTTCGGCTTTCACGAGCTCTTCGGCCTGGCGGACGGCTACGGCACCCAACTGATCATCATGGCCGTGCTGGGCGCCGTCTACGTGACCTCGGCGGTCACGGGCATCGATCGCGGCATCCAGATCCTCAGCCGCTTCAACGTGATTCTGGCGATGGCTATCGCCGCGGTCATCCTGCTGTTCGGGCCGACCCAGTTTCTGGTCGATGCCTGGTTCCAGGGATTCGGCTCCTATCTGGGCTCGTTCTTCGAGATGGCGTCGATGACCGCCCAGACCGCGCCGGGCTGGTGGATGAAGTGGTGGACGGTGTTCTTCTTTGCCTGGTTCATCGGTTATGCGCCGCTGATGGCGATCTTCGTGGCGCGGATCTCCAAGGGCCGCACCATTCGCGAGATGATCGTCGCGGTGGCGATCCTCGCGCCGCTGGCGACCACGGTGTGGTTCACGCTGCTCGGGGGTTCGGGCATCTTCTATCAGCTTCAGGGGCTCATCGATCTCAGCGAGCCGCTGCAGAATTTCCGTTTCGATGTCGCCACGCTGACGGTGGCCCAGGCGCTGCCGGGTGGGGTGTTCATGGCGCTGGCAATCCTGCTGTTGACCACGATCTTCGTGGCGACCACGGGCGATTCGATGAGCTATGCCATTTCCGTGGTGTGCGCGGGGCACGATGAGCCCAAGCCGGCATTGCGCGCCTTCTGGGGCGTGGCGATGGCGTTGATGGCGGCGATCCTGCTGAAGATGGGCGCCGGCCAGATCAGCGTGCTCCAGCAGTTCATCGTCATCTCGGCGATTCCCGTTTCCCTGGTGCTGCTGCCGACCCTGTGGCACGGGCCGAAATCCGCCTACGCGATGGCGCGGGAGCAGGGCCTGCTGGGCGATACGGTGAGCGCCGTTCGGGGCTGACCGCGACCCCGGTTCGATCGATGCATCGCCCCCGGCAGTCCGTTTGCCGGGGGCGTTTCTCGTTTGCGTGAAAGTGTTTTCGCCGCTGACGATCGATCGATTCGATTTGCCGCCGCACTCGTGTATCTGTAGTGTGGCGCGCTTCATGCCTAAAGAACCCTCCCTTTGATATGACCTCTGACACCAACGTGCCATCGACGCAGGGTGGCCGTTTTGGCGATCCTGTCGTACTTGTTCTGACCATCGGTTTCATTCTGATCTTTCTGTCGGCATCGGCGATCGCCCCCGAGTCCGTTGCTCAGGTGATCGATGTCGCCTTTACCTGGTCCGCGAGAACCTTCGGCAGTCTTATCCAGCTTCTGATGTTGCTGACGTTTTTCATCGCCATCGGCGTGGCGATCTCTCCGGCCGGGCGGGCGCGGATCGGCTCTCTGGACCGGCCCGACATGAGCACCTTCCGGTGGGTGTCGATCATCCTGTGTACGCTGCTGGCCGGTGGCGGGGTGTTCTTTGCCGCGGGCGAGCCGATCTATCATTTCGTGGTCACGCCGCCGGCGTTCGATTCCCAGCCCGGCACCGCCGATGCCGTGCCGGATGCGCTGGCGCAGGCGTTCTTTCACTGGGGCTTCACCGGCTGGGCGATTCTCGGCACGCTGCCGGTGGCGATCCTGTCGCATCAGCACTACCAGCGCGGCATGCCGCTGCAGCCGAGAACCCTGCTGGCGCCGATGCTGGGCGACCGGCTGGCGCGCGGTGTTCTGGGGGGCGTGGTCGATGCGATCTGCGCCATCGCCGTGACCGCCGGCACGGTGGGGCCGCTAGGCTTTCTGGCGACCCAGGTCAGCTTCGGCCTGCACGATCTGTTCGGCTTTCCGGGCGGCTACGAGGTTCAACTGGCCATCCTGGCCGGGCTGGGGGCGATCTACGTGACCTCTGCGGTGACCGGGATCGATCGCGGCATTCAGTTCCTGAGCCGCCTGAACGTGATTCTGGCCATGGTGATCGGTGCGGCCATCCTGCTGTTCGGCCCGACGCAGTTCCTGGTCGACAGCTGGTTCCAGGGATTCGGCACCTATCTCGGCAGTTTCTTCGAGATGTCGGCGATGACCACGGTGACGGCGTCGCCGGACTGGATGAAGTGGTGGACGGTGTTCTTCTTCGCCTGGTTCATCGGCTTCGCGCCGCCCATGGCGATCTTCGTCACGCGGATCTCGCGAGGCCGCACGATCCGCGAGATGATCATCGCCACCGCCGTGCTGGCGCCGATCGTCACCACGGTCTGGTTCACCCTGCTGGGCGGCTCGGGCATCTTCTACGAGCTCCAGGGCGCGATCGATCTCAGCCAGCCGCTGCAGAACTTCGAGTTCGACGTGGCGACCCTGACGGTGGCCCAGGCGCTGCCGGGCGGCGCGTGGATGGCGCTGGCGATCCTGGTGCTGACGACGATCTTCGTCGCCACGACCGGGGATTCGATGAGCTACGCCGTCTCCGTGGTGTGTGCCGGTAACGACAATCCGGGCTCCGCGCTGCGGGCGTTCTGGGGCATCGTCTTCGCGCTGATGGCGGCGATTCTGCTGGGGATGGGCGAAGGGCAGGTCAGCGTGCTGCAGCAGTTCGTGGTGATCCCCGCCGTGCCGGTGGCGTTGGTGCTGATACCGACTCTGTGGCACGGGCCAAAGGCGGCCTACGCGATGGCGAGAGCGCAGGGCGTGCTGGACGACTCACGCAGCGCGCCGGCGCCGCACTGACGCTGTCTCCGCTGCCGGAAAAGACGACGCCCCCGACGGAGAGCCTCCGTCGGGGGCGTTGCGGTCTACTCGGCCGCCATTGGCTCGGCGGCCGGCCTTATACGATCACACGGTTCAGGCCGTGACCGTCTCGGCGGTCGATGACGTCTCGGTCAGGCGGCGCTGGCTGCCGTTGATCGGGATCTGCCGCGGGCGCTGCTCTTCGGGCACGACGCGGAGCAGATCGACGATCAGCAGGCCGTTCTCGAGCCGGGCGCCCTGGACCTCGATATTCTCGTCGAGCCGGAACGACAGCTTGAAGGCGCGCTGGGCGATGCCCTGATGCAGATACTGCACCTTGTCGTCCTCCTGGCGCTCGCCCTTGCCGGCGGTGATCGTCAGCACGCGCTTCTCGACGTTGACATCGAGCTCCTGCTCGGCGAAGCCCGCCGTGGCCACGGCGATACGGTAGTCGTTCTCGCCATGTTTCTCGACGTTGTACGGCGGGTAGCTGGGCACGTCGTTCTGCATCGCGGACTCGAACAGATCATTGAGACGGTCGAAGCCCACGGAGCGACGGAACAGCGGAGAGAGTGACAGTGTGTTCATGGTACTAACCTCCTGATTGACAGCGAAGTCCGGAAATACGTCATCGATGCGTGCGCCTTGCGCGGTATCCCGCTCGGCGATGTATGGCGATATTTCCGTGGTCTACGCAGACCCGCTTGGCGGCATCTGCCGTCGAGGGGAGTGGCGCATCGACGATGCCGTCCTGAGTTTCCCGCTCGACATTATGTTAAATAGGGCCGTCGAATCCGTTTTCAAGCGGTCGATGCAAAAATTCGTGAAAGCGAATCCGCCAAAAAACCGATAAGGCCCGAAACCGGCGTGGTTGCCGGTCTCGAGCGCTATATGGAGATGCCGGAGCGGGTTTCAAGTGTCCGCTGTCGGTGGGAGATCGACTCGATCTAGCCGAACAGCTGCCCGGCGATGCGCAGCCCGGCGACCCAGGTCGCGATGGCGGAGCCGAGGCTCGAGAGCAGGAAGACCAGCAGCGTACGGGCGACCCGGTTGCGCCACCAGCCGCGCCAGTGGCTGACGTCGCTGCGTAGCCGCGAGAAGTCGCCGACGGTGGGGCGGCGCAGGTAGAGCTCGACCCCGGCGGTCACGAAGCCGACGCCGATCGTCGGGTTGAGCGAGGTCAGCGGCGCGCCGACGAAGGCTGCGGCGATCGTCAGCGGGTGGCCCAGCGCGATCAGCGCGCCCAGGGCGGAGAAGCTGCCGTTGATCAGCACCCATTCGCCCACCAGCGACCAGCCGAGGGAGGTATCGCGGCTGAAGCCGATGGCGAAGCCGGTCAGCACCAGCGCGACGATCACCCAGGGAATCGCTTTCCACCAGCGCGAACGGGGCGCGGTCGACTCCAGATTGGCGCGTTCCTGGATCACGGCATCCAGCGCCGGCGGATGGCGATTCAGGGTCTCGAGGTGATCCTTCATGCCCTTGAGATGGCCGGCGCCGATCACCACCAGCACGCGCTTCGATTCGCCGTCGGGCAGTTCCTCGATCAGCTTGAGCGCCATGTAGCGGTCGCGCTCGGTAATCAAGGGTTCGTAAAGCGTCTGGGACTGTTCGGCGAACTCGGCGAAGGTGGATTCGAGCACGTCGCCCTGCTTGAGTTTCTCGATCTCCTCGCTGGAGACCTTCTGCCGCGACAGCACGCTGCCCAGCAGTCCGGAGATCAGGCTGAAGCGCTTGTACCAGGGTACGTTCTGGTAGATGCGCTTGAGGGTGACGCCGATCTCGCGGTCGATCAGGTAGAGCGGCAGCCCCGCCCGCTGGGTCTCCTTGACCGCCGTGCGCATTTCCGCGCCGGGTTCGATCCCGGACTGTTCGGCCACGCGCTGCTGGAAGGCGCCCAGCGCGAGGCTGGCGGCGACCATGCCCGCCTTGCCCTGCTTGAGCACCTGGAACAGATCGAGCTTGGCCATGGCGTTGGGCTGGACCAGGCTCTGGTAGCGGGAGGTGCAGAGTTCGATCGCGACGGCGTCGAATTCGCCGGAGCGAATCAGTTCGCGAACCTCGTCGGCGCTGGCCTGGGAAACGTGGGCGGTGCCCAGAAGCGTCAGGTGGTGATCGGCGAGCTCGGCGGTCTCGCGAGGTCCGGCGGCGGTGTCAGACATCTAGGGGCGTTCCAAGACTGAAAGGACTGAAGGATAGTCGTCCCATATTGCACGTCACGCCGCCAATTCCAAGCCGTGGGCACGGAAAACCCATCGCGGACACCGAAAACGGCTCGGTGATGGCGGCGCTGGCCCGGTTGCCGGTCAATCGCTCCCGGCGAGGCGTGCCCGGGCGCGGGGCGAACGGCAGGCCGCGGCGGTAAACAGCACGTCGGTGGAGGAGTTGAGCGCGGTCTCGGTGGAGTCCTGAATCACGCTGATGACGAAGCCGATCGCGACGACCTGCATGGCGACGTCCGCCGAGATGCCGAACAGGCTGGCGGCCATCGGGATCAGCAGCAGGGAACCGCCGGCCACGCCGGAAACGCCGCACGCCGCCAGTGCCGAGACGATGCACAGCAGGAACGCCGTGGCGAAGTCCACGCCGATGCCCAGGGTGTTGGCGGCAGCCAGCGTCATCACCGTGATGGTGATCGCCGCGCCGGACATGTTGATCGTGGCGCCCAGCGGGATCGAGACGGAGTAGGTGTCCGGATGCAGGTCGAGCCGTTCGCACAGCGCCATGTTGACCGGAATGTTCGCCGCGCTGCTGCGGGTGAAAAACGCGGTGATGGCACTGCCGCGCAGGCAGGCGAAGACCAGCGGATAGGGGTTGCGGCGCGTGTAGAGGAACACGATCAGGGGGTTGGTCACCAGCGCCACGAAGACCATGCAGCCGAGCAGCACTGCCAGCAGTTGGGCGTAATCCGCCAGGGCGCTCATGCCGGTCGAGGCGAAGGTGTTGGCGACCAGCCCGAAGATGCCCAGCGGGGCGAGGCGAATCACCCAGCGCACCAGCCCGGAGACCGCATCCGACACGTCGGCCAGCGCCCGGCGCGTGGTGTCGCTGGCGTTACGCAGCAGCAGCCCGAGCCCTACCGCCCAGGCCAGGATGCCGATGAAATTGGCCTCGATCAACGCGTGGACCGGATTGTCCACCGCGCTCATGGCCAGGTTGCGCAGGATCTCGGCAATGCCGGTCGGCGGCGTGCCATCGGCTCTGGGGGCGTCGATGATCAGCGAGGTCGGAAAGAGAAAACTCGCCGTCACGGCGACCAGTGCGGCAACCAGCGTGCCGATCAGATAGAGCATCAACACCCCGCGCACCTGGGTCGGCTGGCCGCGCTGATGGCTGGCGATGGCCGCCATTACCAGCACGAACACCAGAATCGGCGCGACCGCCTTGAGCGCGCCGATGAAGAGATCGCCCAGAATGGCGAACGACGCGGCGGTCGACGGCGCCAGCGAGGCCAGGATCAGGCCCGCCACGATGCCGATCAGGATCTGGGGAATGAGCCCGATGCGAGGCAGGCGCGAGGAAGCGGTTCGGGTGTCGGAACTGGCGGACATGACTCTCTCTTATGACTCTTGCTTGAGGATACCGAGATGGATGGCAGCGTAGCCACGAAGGGCGGCATTCTATCATCGCTGCCGGCGCGAAACTCGCCGGAAACCCTGCCCGGCGCGCGATCCCTGGTGGCATCGACCAGCGCGGCAGCGGATTGGTGGTGAAAAACGATGGAGTTCGGGGAAACGATGGATTCGAGAAGCGGGGAATGGATTCGAGAAGAGGGGAGTGAGCGCCGGCCGCTCAGCGACGCCAGAAGGCCGGCGTGAACAGTACCAGAATGGTGAAGATCTCGAGGCGCCCCAGCATCATCGCCAGCACCAGGATCCATTTGGCGGCACTGGGGATGTCGCCGTAATCGGTCGAGACATCACCGAGCCCCGGGCCCAGGTTGTTGAGTGCCGAGCCGATCGCCGACCACGCCGTCACCTGATCGAGCCCGGTGGCGAGCAGGGCCAGCAGCATCACCACGAACAGCATCATGTAGACGGAGAAGAATCCCCACACGGCTTCGGCGACCCCCTCGGAAATGCGCATCTTGCCGACCTTGACGGCGAACACGGCGTTGGGGTGGATCAGGCGGTGAATCTCGCGGATACCCTGTTTCAGGATCAGCAGGATACGAATCACCTTCATGCCACCGCCCGCGGACCCCGAACAGGCGCCGACGAAAGCCGCCATGAACAGCAAGATCGGCAACACGCCGGGCCACAGCGTGAAGTCGGCCACGCTGAAGCCCGAGGTGGTCGCCACCGAGACCGCCTCGAACAGCCCGTGGCGGATGCCGGTGGCGTCGTGATAGGTGCCGGTGGCGAACAACGTGATGACGGTGATGGCGATCAGTAGGCCCAGGAAGGTGACGAAGAAGCGAAATTCCGGATCGCGGATGTACTGCAGCAGGCGCCGCTCGCGCCACACCGCGAAGTGCAGGCCGAAGCTGACCGAGGAGACGATCATGAAGAATACGCAGATCATCTCGATGGTGGTGCTGTCGAAGTGGCCGATGCTGGCGTCGTAGGTGGAGAACCCGCCGACGGCCACGGTGGCGAAGCTGTGGCCGATGGCATCGAACCAGTTCATGCCGGCCGCCCAGTAGGCCAGCGCGCACCCCACGGTCAGGATCACGTAGATGTACCATAGCGCCTTGGCCGTCTCGGTGATTCGCGGCGTCAGCTTGGAGTCCTTCAGCGGGCCGGGGATCTCGGTCCGGTAGAGCTGCATGCCGCCGATGCCCAGCGTCGGCAGAATCGCCACCGCGAGCACGACGATCCCCATCCCGCCCAGCCACTGGAGCTGCTGGCGGTAGAAGCGAATCGACGCCGGCAGGTGATCGATGCCGCTGAGAACGGTCGCCCCGGTCGTGGTGAGCCCGGAAAACGACTCGAATACCGCATCGGTGAACGACATCGACGGCGCTTCGGAGACCATGAAGGGAATCGTCCCGAACAGTCCGAGAACGCTCCAGAACAGCACCGTGATGAGGAAACCGTCGCGGGTGCGCAGCTCGCGCTTGGCCTTCCGGTTGGGCCAGTAGAGCAGCGCGCCAGTGACGATCGAGATTGCCATGCCGGCGCCGAAGGCATACCAGTTGCCATCGTGGTAGATCCGGGCAATGACCATGGGCGGTACCATGGTCAGGCTGAACAGCATCAGCAGCAGGCCGACGATGCGAAGAATGACCAGCAGGCTCACGGAAACTCGCTCCCTACCGGCCAACGCGGGCGGGCTGTGCCGAAGGTGTC
Organism: Salinicola sp. MIT1003; assembly: GCF_001858555.1. Classification (NCBI taxonomy): domain Bacteria; kingdom Pseudomonadati; phylum Pseudomonadota; class Gammaproteobacteria; order Oceanospirillales; family Halomonadaceae; genus Salinicola; species Salinicola sp. MIT1003. The sequence goes on along the minus strand of NZ_MCAP01000002.1, from coordinate 46,914 downwards.
GAACATCAGAAAAAGGTCAGGCCGACTTGGAATAGCCGCTCGACATCGCGAATGCGGCGCTTGTCGATCACGAACAGGATCAGGTGGTCGCCGGTCTCGATCATGACGTCGTCATGAGCGATCAGGACCTCCTTGCCCCGTACGATGGCGCCGATACTGGTCCCGCTGGGCAGGTCGACTTCGCCGATGGTGCGGCCGACCACGCGAGAGGAGCGCTTGTCACCGTGGGCGATGGCTTCGATCGCCTCCGCCGCGCCGCGACGCAGCGAATGCACGTTGACGATATCGCCTCGGCGCACGTGGGTGAGCAGGCTGCCGATGGTGGTCTGCTGCGGCGAGATGGCGATATCGATCTCGCCGCCCTGGACCAGATCCACGTAGGCGGCATTGTTGATCAGCGTCAGCACCTTCTTCGCACCGAGGCGTTTGGCCAGCATCGACGACATGATGTTGACCTCGTCGTCGTTGGTCAGCGCGCAGTAGATGTCGCAATCCTCGATGTTCTCCTCGAGCATCAGCCGCTTGCTGGTGGCGCTGCCGTGCAGGACCACGGTGCGGTCGAGCTTTTCGGAGAGGGTGCCGCAGCGGCCGAGATCGTGCTCGATGATCTTGACCTGGTGCTTGTGTTCCAGCGTTTCCGCCAGGCGCTCGCCGATGTTGCCGCCCCCGGCGATCAGCACGCGACGGAAGTCGCGGTCGACCTTGCGCAGCTCGCCCATCACGGTGCGGATATCGCGCCGCGCGGCGATGAAGAAGACCTCGTCGTCCGCTTCGATGACGGTGTCGCCGGTGGGAATGATCGGCCGGTCGCGGCGGTAGATTGCCGCCACGCGGGTATCGATGTCGGGCATGTGGCGCCGCAGAAAGCCGAGCTCCTGCCCCACCAGCGGGCCGCCGTAGTAGGCCTTGACCGCCACCAGCTGGGCCAGGCCGCCGGCGAAGTCGAGCACCTGCAGCGCGCCGGGGTATTCGATCAGACGGCGGATATGGTCTGTCACCACCTGCTCCGGGCTGATCAGCACGTCCACCGGAATGGCGTCGTTGGAGAACAGGCTCTTGCGCGTCAGGTAAGCCGTCGAGCGCACGCGGCCGATCTTGGTCGGCGTGCGGAACAGCGTATGCGCGACCTGGCAGGCGACCATGTTGATCTCGTCGGAACTGGTCACCGCGATCAGCATGTCGGCGTCTTCGCCGCCGGCCTGACGCAGAATATTGGGGTAGGACGCGGTACCGATCACCGTCCGGATGTCGAGACGGTTCTGCAATTCGCGCAGCCGCTCCTCGTTGATATCCACGACCGTGATGTCGTTCTCTTCATTGGCCAGATGTTCGGCCAACGTGCCGCCGACCTGACCGGCACCCAGAATAATAATTTTCATGCCAAACCATCACGGAAATACGGCGTACCGCCTGCCAGTTTACCCGGCGCCGGAAAACCGGGGCGAAGCCCGCCGGGCGCCGAAATCAGCGCGTAGCATAACGAGGTGGACGACCGAATGACAGGGCCGCGGGCGACATCTCGCCGGCGGCCCCGAGTCGTATCCAGGGCAGCGTCATTCAATCCAGCGTGACGCCGACCTTGATGGTCACCTGCCAGTGGGAAAGCTTGTTGTCTTCCAGATGGCCGCGGGTTTCGGTGACCTCGAACCAGCGCATGCCGTGCAGGGTCTTGCTGGCCTTGGTCAGCGCATTCTGGACGGCATCCTCGATGCTGGTGGTCGAGGAGCCGGTGAGTTCGATCTGCTTGTAGACGTGGTCGCTCATGGTAAAGCTCCTTGGTTGAAAGCGCCGGCGGTTGCCGACGACTGAAAGCCCCTGGGCTCCCTGGGGCCTGGAAAAGAAAGACGATTCAGGCGCGCCGTCGGCTCAGGCATCGACGATGGCGATGCCCAGCGACGAAAGGCGCTGGCGGGTATCGTCGTCCGTCTCGAACGTGACCGGCCGCGTCAGCGGCCAGAGGAAATAGGTGTTGAAGCCGGCGGCGACGGCGTCTTCGGCAGTCCACAGTACGCAGACATCCCGCGCCAGCCCGCAGACGTAGACATCGGTGACGCGGCGATCGCGCAGCCAGCCCGCGAGCCCGGTGGCAGGGCGATGGCCGTCGGGGCCGATGTTGTTGCGAAAGGCGCTGTAGGAATCGATGCCGGGATCGGTGCCCTTGCGAATGATCGCGTCGCAGGCGGACCAGTCGATCGCCGGATGCAGCGCCGCGCCCTCGGTGCGCTGGATGCAGTGATCGGGCCATAGCGTCTGGGCGTGGCCATAGAGCTCGATCGACTCGAATGGCTGATGGGGCGGATGCCGGGAGGCGAACGAGACGTGCCCCGGCGGATGCCAGTCCTGCGTCGCCACGACATGAGCGAAGGCATGTTGCGCCAGCAGCCATTCGAGCCCCAGCAGGATCTCGTCACCCTTGGCACAGGCCAGCGCACCGCCCGGCATGAAGTCCGGCTGGACATCGACGACGATCAGGGCGCTATGCGGGGCGACGCCGCCGACGGCGAGTCCGGCGGGCTGGGTCTCGGGGCTGGCAGGGTTATCGAGAACGTCGTTGTCAGGCACGGCTGGCGCTTCCTGCATGGCGAATTCTCTCTCAGTATCGAAGGCTGGCGGGAATGTCGCAAGCCGGCCCGGCATCGGGCTGTCCGGACCGCACACCGGGGCGTTGCGTAGCCCCGGTATGGCTGGTCATCCGCCTGGCCCGGCCATCGGAACGGCCGGAGGGCGGGTGGAACGGAACGGTGCCGATGCGAGAGAACGGCTCAGGCGCGCTTGCGGAGGCGGGCGTAAAAGAAGCCGTCGTGGCCGGCCGGGGTGGGCAGCAACTGCCGGCCGTGGCCCGCCGCCTGGCCCCAGTCGAGATCGTCGGGCATGTCGGCGACGGCATCCGGCGTGCGCGAGAGAAACGCCTCGATCTGGGCGGCGTTCTCCACCGGCAGTACCGAGCAGGTAGCGTAGAGCAGGGTGCCGCCCGGCGCGAGCTTGGACCACAAGGCATCGAGCAGGCGTGCCTGGAGTGCGGCCAGTTCGGCGACGTCGCTATGGCGGCGGGCGAGCTTGATGTCCGGGTGACGCCGGATGACCCCGGTACCGGAGCAGGGCGCGTCGAGCAGAATGGCATCGAACGGCTGGCCGTCCCACCAGCTTTCGTCGGCGGCCGGATCGCTGGCGTCGGCCGCCTGGAGCGTGGCTTCCAGTCCGAGGCGCTGGAGAGTCGACGAGACACGCTGCAGGCGCGTCGGATCGACGTCCAGCGCGGTGAGGTTCACGTCGAAACGTTCGAGCAGATGCGCCGTCTTGCCGCCGGGGGCAGCGCAGGCGTCGAGGACCCGCTGGCGATCCTTGCCCGCCAGCGCCGGCGTCAGCAGGTCGGCGCAGAGCTGGGCGGACTCGTCCTGAACGCTGACGTCACCCTCGGCGAAGCCGGGCAGTTGGGTCACGTCGCAGGGCGTTTCCAGTTGAATGCCGTCCTCGGCGAAGCGGCAGGGCGCGGCGTCGAGCCCCGCCGTTTCGAGACGCTGCAGATACGCCTCGCGGGAAGCGTGGCGGCGATTGACGCGCAGGGTCATCGGTCCGGCTTCGTTGTTGGCCTCGCAGATCGCCCGCCAGGCGTCCGGCCAGGCATCGCGGAATTCGAGCAGCAGCCAGTCTGGGTGCCACAGCGCCACCGGCGCATCCCGATCGACCTTGGCCTGCAGTGCCACCGATTCGCGCTGGAACCGGCGCAGGCAGCCGTTGAGCACGCGAGTCGCCCACGGCTTGCCGAGGGCGCGGGCGGCGCCCGCCGTCTCGCTGACGGCGGCATGAGGCGGCACGCGCATGTGCAGAATCTGGTACAGGCCGATGAGCAGCAGCGCCTGGATGTCGGTATCGCGCTGTTTCATCGGTTGGCGCAGCAGTTGGCTGGCGAGCGCGTCCAGGCGCGGATGCGCGCGGCAGACACCGAAGCAGAGCGCCTTGACGAAGCCACGGTCGCGCTCCTTGATCGCGCTGGAGGCCAGCTCGGCGTCCAGGCTCGACAGCGAGCCCTTGCCGTTCAGGACCGGCACCAGCCGTTGCGCGGCAAAGGCGCGGGTATCGCCAGGATTCATTGGTCGGTTTCCTTGGAGGGCTGGTCGGCGGCGCGGCCGAGGCGCTGGTCGGAACTTCGGCCGAAACATTGGCCAGGGCCGAGACGGGGATGGTTGGCGTTGAGCAGGTCGCGCGCCGCGAGCGGCTTGCCGCCGGGCAGTTGCAGCTTCGTCACCCGCAGGACCTCGCGGCCATTCTCGCCACAGGCGATCCGCAGGGCGTCCGCGGCGGGTTCGAGCAGCGTGCCTGGCTCGATGTCTCTGTCGCTGGCTTCGGCTTCCGCCATCGCGAACCACAGTCGCAGCGGCTCGCCGTCGAGGCGCGTCCAGGCCACCGGCCAGGGGTTGAAGGCGCGAATGCGACGTGACAGCGTCGCCGCCGGCTGGCGGAAGTCCAGCTCCGCTTCGGGCTTGGAGAGCTTGCTGGCGTAGGTCACGCCGTCCTGCGGTTGCGGCGTGGCGGTCAGGCCTTGTGCGGCCAGCGCGTCGAGGCCCTCGACCAGGGTTTCACCGCCCAGCGCGGCGAGGCGGTCATGCAGGTCGCCGCCGGTGGTGGTGTCGTCGATCGGGGTGCGCTTGATCAGCAGCATGTCGCCGGTATCGAGACCGGCATCCATCTGCATCAGGGTGATGCCGCTTTCGCTGTCGCCCGCCTCGATGGCGCGCTGGATCGGCGCCGCGCCGCGCCAGCGCGGCAGCAGCGAGGCGTGCACGTTGAGGCAGCCCAGCCGGGGAGTGTCGAGCACCGCCTGCGGCAGCAGCAGGCCGTAGGCGACGACGATCATGATGTCGGCCTCGAATTCGGCCAGCCGTCGCTGGGCCGCTTCGTCCTTGAGGCTGAGCGGCTGTTCCACCGGCAGTTCGTGCTCGAGCGCAAGGCGCTTGACCGGGCCGGGCGTGAGCTTGCGGCCACGGCCGGCGGGGCGGTCCGGCTGCGTGTAGACCCCGACGACCTGATGGCGGGAGGCGAGCAGGGCCTTGAGGCTCTCGGCCGCGAAATCCGGCGTGCCGGCAAAGACGATACGCAGCGGCTGCCCTTCAACACGGTGACTCATTCGATACGTTCCTGACGAGTGAATGCCTGAGGATGAGTGATGCCTGCAGTGGATAAACCCTGAAGAGCAATGACGAAAGGCCGGCGTCGCGAGGACGGCCGGCCTTCGAAAGCCTGAGGATGACGCGACGGGCGATCAGGCGTCCTGTTTCTGGCGCTTCTGCATCTTCTTGAGAACCCGGTCGCGCTTCAGCGGCGACAGGTAGTCGACGAACAGTACGCCCTCGAGATGATCGCACTCGTGCTGGATGCAGTGCGCCAGCAGGCCGTCCGCATCCAGTTCGTAGGCGTTGCCGTCGCGATCGGTCGCCTTGAGATGGACGCGCAGTGCCCGCGGTACCTCGGCGTAGTAGTCGGGGATCGACAGGCAGCCTTCCTGCAGCGGCTCGCGTTCGTCGTCCAGCGGCTCGTAGGTCGGGTTGATCAGCACCAGCGGGTTGTTGCGATCGTCGCTGACATCCATGACGATCACGCGCTGGTGGACATCGATCTGCGTGGCGGCCAGGCCGATACCGGAAGCGTCGTACATGGTTTCCAGCATGTCGTCGACCAGCGTGCGGATCTCGTCGTCGACCTGGGCGACCGGCGCTGCCTTGGTGCGAAGGCGCGGATCGGGATATTGGAGAATGGTTCTGATGGCCATATTCGTTTGCGTGCCTATCGGCATGAGTGACGTGATCTGCCTATTGTAGAGCGCCAGCGCCGACGGGGAAACCGCTGTGCCGAGGCCATGCCGTGATCCATGGTCGGGGCTGGCCCTCAAGTCCGTCCTGCCGGCGCCGATCTATAGTGGAAGATGTCGATGACCCACCCTTGGGGATGATAACTGCAATGATCAGTCTGGATGGTTGGCGAGCGTGCCGCTCCCGTTGTCGCGCTGTGGCGGGACGGCTGCTGTTGGTTGGTGGCCTGGGTCTGCTGGCCGCTTCGCCGACCCCGGTGTGGGCGCTGTCGGCTCAGGAGCCGTTGTCGCTGAAAGCGGATGCGCCGGCCAGCTACACGGTTCGCGAGGGGGATACGCTGTGGAGCATCGCGGCGCGCTTTCTCGATTCGCCGTGGCAGTGGCAGGCGCTATGGCAGCGCAACCCGCAGGTGGCCTCGCCACGGCAGCTTTATCCGGGGGACGTGATCCGGCTGGTGGCGACCGATGGCGCGCCGCATCTTGCCCTGGAGCGCGGGCGTGGCGAGACGGTTCGGCTCTCTCCCAGCGTACGCCGCGCCCCGGCCCGGGAGGCGGTGCCCAGCCTGCCGCTGGATCGCATCCGGGTCTTCCTCGAGTCCTATCAGATCGTCGACCCCGGCGTGCTGGCCGATGCGCCAACGGTGGTCGCCGGCCAGGCCCAGCGATTGTTGAGCGGCGCTGGCGATACGCTCTATGCCCATGGCCGGCTGCCGGCGGCGGGCACCACGCTGGGCATCTATCGGCCGGGCAGCGATTACCGTGCGCCCATGTCGTCCGAGTCGGAAGGGCAGGTCTCGGAGACGAGGTCGCTGGGGCTGGAGCTGCATCGCCTCGGCCATGCGCGGGTGCGGCGGAACGTCGATGGTGTCGGCGAGCTGAAGGTGCTGGATGCAGTACAGGAGATTCGCAATGGCGACTATCTGCTGGCGCTGGACGAAGGCGGCATCGCGACGCAGTTCCAGCCGAGGGCGCCTGAAACACCGATCATGGCAACCATTCTTTCCGTGCCGGACGGTGTGCGCTTCATCGGCCGCCATGATGTCGTGGCGATCGATCGCGGCCGTGCCGACGGGCTCGAGACGGGCCATGTGCTGCAGGTGATGCGTCAGGGCGAGCGCGTGCGCGACGATGTTCGCGACGAGTGGGTGACATTGCCGGATACCGAGGCCGGCGCCGTGATGGTGTTCCGGGTCTTCGAGCATCTCAGCTACGCCCTGGTGATGCGCGCCTCGCAGGCGCTGGCGGTGGGCGATCGACTCGTGGTGCCGAGCGATCTCCGAGAAGTCGTAGCCAGCGGAGGTGCGCCGTGATCGGCACCGCGCCGATCGGGGCGTCGTGGATCGGGGCGTCGTGGATGGAAGCCGTCTGGCGAACGGTCGGTCACGCCGTGGATGAGGGGCGGTCATGAGCCCGGAGCTGCGCGACTGGCTGGCACTAGATGCCCTGCCGGGGCTGGGGCCGGCCAGACTGGCACCGCTGCTGCGCCGCTGGCGCGAGGGCGACGATCTGCCCTGGCCCCAGGGATGGCTGGCGGCGCTACCGGCGAATCTGGCCCAGCCGCTGCGCCTGTGGCTGGATCATCCCGCGCGCAGCCCGCTTGCGCCTGCGATCGACGCTGCGCTCGAGTGGGAACGAGCCGATGCCCGCCATCATCTTCTCCACCCCGGACATCCGGCATGGCCCGACCTGCTGACCCAGCTGCCGGACCCGCCGACCGTGCTGTGGGCCAAGGGCGATCTCGAGGTGCTGAATCGCCCTGCCATGGCGGTCGTCGGCACCCGGCGACCCACGCGGGAAGGCCAGGACAACGCCGTGCGTTTCGCCCGGGATCTCGTCGCGAAAGGATTCTGCATCGCCAGCGGCATGGCCCTGGGCATCGATGGCGCCGCCCAGCGAGCGGCGTTGCAGGCCGGCGGCGCCACCATCGGCGTGCTTGGCTGTGGCGTGGACGTGATCTACCCGCCGCGCCATGCTTCGCTGTATCGGGAGCTGCTGGCGGGGCAGGGCTTGCTGCTGTCCGAACATCCGCCCACGACCCGAGCCCATCCCCGCTTCTTCCCGCGGCGCAATCGTCTGATCACGGGGCTATCTCAGGGCGTGCTGGTGGTGGAAGCCGCGGAGAAGAGCGGTTCCCTGGTCAGCGCGCGGCTGGCGCTGGAGCAGGACCGGGAGGTCTTCGCGATACCGGGATCGATTCACAACCCGCAGTCGACGGGCTGTCTGCGCTTGATCCGCCAGGGCGAGGCGGCGCTGGTTCGCCATGTCGACGACATTCTCGACGATCTTGCCGCCTGGCAGGTGCCGGCGTCCGGCGTTCTCCCGACAGCGCATACCGAGTCGAGCCAATTCTCGCCGTCATCGCCACGGATCGCGGCGAACCCGCCATCGCCTGTCGTCGCGTCTGCCGCCTCCGACTCGCCCTTGCTGGCGGCGCTCAGCGACGCGCCGACGCCGGTGGATCTGCTGGTCGAACTGACCGGGCAGTCGGTGGCCGACATACAGCTGGGGCTGCTCGAACTCGAGCTTGACGGCTGGGCGGCCCAGATCACCGGCGGTTGGGTCAGGAGAGGGGGCTGACGCCCCCGCGTCATCGCTACCGGGATCGGGGCCGCCACGCAGCGCGGCGGATGCACCTACTCGCCGGCCGGCCCTCCCCACACTTCCAGATGGTTGCGGCGAGCCCGCGATTTCTCTTCGTCGCTCAGGCTCCAGTCGCCGCCGTAGATCGCTTCTTCCCAGGCACCATAGGCCGGATTGGGCAGCATGATGTAGCGGCTGCCGAAGGCGTCGGCCTGGGCGTTGACCGCGGCCCGGCGGGCGGCGGCGGTATCGCGGTCGAAACCGGCGGAGAAATCGCCGAGGTTGTCGCCCATCAGCAGCACGACCCAGTGCGACTGCGATACGCGCTGACGCCGCGGTGTCTTGTCGCTGGAGTCGCTGCGCGGCAGCAGATGCTCGCCGTCGGCATCGGGGAAGCCGACCCGCTGCAGGTTGCGCAGCGTCGCATCGGCTTCGCTGTCGCGGCGGTTGGTGACGTAGAAAATCTCGACCCCGCGCGATGCCGCGTAGTCCAGGAACGGCTTGGCGCCCGGCATCGGTACTGCGCTGGCCTTCTCCACCCACTGGTGCCAGCTGTCGCTGGCGTAGTTCTCGTCGTTGGCAATCAGCCACGCTTCGTAGGGAGAGTTGTCGAGCACGGTTTCATCGACATCGACGACGATCGCCGGTGGGCGCTGCCCGCTCGTTCCGGGGGCGGAAAGGGCGCGATCCAGATTCATGCGGGCCAGGTTGAAGGCCTGATGGCTGAGCGCGGCGTATTCGCCGGAGGACTGCATCCACACCGTTGCCATCACCAGTTCGTCGGAGAGGGACACCTGCGGGGCTGGCGGTTGGGCGGGCTGCTGGGCGCAGGCGGTGAGACCGCCGGCCAGTGCCAGCGAGAGCAGCGATAAGGAGAGTGATGAACGGGGCATGGTCGGTTCCTCTTCGTCTTGTTGGCTTCGTCTTGTTGGCGTGTGTTCCGGACGGCCCGACAGGGCGGGCGATAGTCGCACTTGCCACGCCGGATACGGGGCGGGGTGCGACGTTGAGGCACGGCGGGTCGTCGTTCGGGCATGGTAGAATTTAACCCATATCCAGCGACAGGTCGGCTCGCGGAAAGAAGGATCAAGATCATGCAGGACTTTACAGCAGCCGTTGCGGCGCTCCGGCGCGGCGGCATCATTGCCTATCCCACCGAAGGGGTGTGGGGGCTGGGGTGCGATCCGGATGACGAACGGGCGCTGAGCGCGTTGATCGCGCTCAAGGGCCGTGCCAGCGAGAAGGGGCTGATCCTGATCGCCGGAGACATCCGGCAGCTCGCGGCGTGGCTCGAAGGGGTCGACGACGACGCGATGGCGCGTCTCGCCGCCAGCTGGCCCGGCCCCAATACCTGGTTGATTCCCGACAATGGCCGGGCCGCGCCGCTGCTGCGAGGAAGCCATTCCACGCTGGCGGTTCGCGTCAGCGACCATCCGCTGGTCCAGGCGCTGTGCGCGGCCTGGGGCGGCCCGCTGGTGTCGACCTCGGCCAACCGGGCCGGCGAACCGCCGGCAATGAGCGCGTCACAGGTGCGCGAGACGTTCGGCGAGGCGCTGGACGCGGTGGTGGACGGTCAGCTTGGCGGGCGCGATCGGCCCAGCACCATTCGCGACCTCATGACCAACGAGGTGCTGCGCGCCTGAGCGCTCGCCTTTACGCAGCGACATTTTCTCGCTTCATGCTCCGGATTTTCACGACTCTGGACGCTCACTCTCCCGACCTGAAGGAACGACGACCGTGGCACATCCGCATCTCGAACGCGTCAAGGGCTATCTGCTTACCCTGCAGGACTCACTCTGCGACTCGCTGGCCGAGCTCGATGGCGGGGAACGCTTCCGCGAGGAGACCTGGGACCGCCCCGAAGGCGGTGGCGGGCGGTCGCGGGTGATCGAAGAGGGCGCGCTGTTCGAGAAAGGGGGCGTCAATTTCTCCCACGTCTACGGCGAGAAACTGCCGCCCTCGGCAACCGCGGCGCGCCCCGAGCTGGCAGGCCGCAGCTTCCATGCGGTCGGCGTCTCCTGGGTGCTGCATCCCCGCAATCCGCACGTGCCGACCGTCCACGGCAACGTGCGTTTCTTCATTGCCGACAAGCCGGGCGAGGAGCCGGTATGGTGGTTCGGCGGCGGCTACGACCTGACGCCCTACTATCCCTATCTTGAGGATGTCCAGCATTGGCATCGGGTTGCCAAGGCGGCCTGCGATCCTTTCGGCGAAGCGGTCTATCCCCGCTTCAAGGCCTGGTGCGACGACTATTTCTTCCTCAAGCATCGCGACGAGACCCGTGGGGTCGGCGGGCTGTTCTTCGATGATCTCAACGAATGGTCGTTCGAGGAGTGCTTCGCTTTCCAGCGCTCGGTCGGCGACAGTTTCGTCGATGCCTTCGGGCCGATTGCCCAGCGCCGGCGCGATACGCCGTTCGGCGAGCGCGAGCGGGAATTCCAGTCCTATCGACGCGGTCGCTACGTCGAGTTCAATCTGGTGTGGGACCGAGGTACCCTGTTCGGCCTGCAGAGCGGCGGGCGCACCGAGTCGATTCTGATGTCGATGCCGCCGCTGGCCCGCTGGCAGTACCAGTGGGCGCCGCAGCCCGGTTCCGAAGAGGCTCGGCTGCTCGCCTATCTCCAGCCCCATGACTGGCTGAATACGCCGGAGGAACAACTGTCGACATGACCGACCGCTACGCCGTTTTCGGCAACCCCATCGGGCACTCCAGATCACCGCGGATCCATGCCGCGTTCGCCGAGCAGACCGGCGAAGCCATCGACTACACCGCGATCGAAGCGCCGGTCGCGGATTTCGCGGGGGCTTGGCGTGCCTTCGTCGAGGCCGACGGCCGGGGCGCCAACGTGACGGTGCCGTTCAAGCAGGAAGCCTTCGCGCTGGCGGAAGTGCTCTCGCCACGGGCCAGACAGGCCGGGGCGGTGAATACGTTGATGCTGGGTCATGATGGCAAGGTCTACGGCGATACCACCGACGGCGTGGGATTGGTTCGGGATCTCGAGGCTCATGCCGCGCCCCTGGCGGGCGCTCGCGTGCTGCTGCTCGGTGCCGGAGGCGCTTCACGCGGCGTGATCGAGCCGCTGCTGGAAGCGGGTGTCGCATCGCTGACGGCCGCCAACCGCACCGTGGCCAAGGCCGAGGCACTGGCGGCCCTGTTTGCCGATAAAGGCCAGGTGTCCGGATGCGGCTTCGAGGACGTGGCGGGGCCGTTCGACCTGGTGATCAACGCCACCAGCGCCAGCCTGGCCGGCGATCTGCCGCCACTGCCAACGGGGATTTTCGCGGCCGACGGGCTGGCCTACGACATGATGTATGCCGTCGAGCCGACCGTGTTTCTGCGCTGGGCGGCAGAGCAGGGCGCGCGGTCGGTCGACGGGCTCGGCATGCTGATCGAGCAGGCCGCTGAATCCTTCTGGCTGTGGCGTCAGGTGCGCCCGGATACCGCACCGCTGCGGGAGATGCTGCGGCGGGAATTGTAACTTGGGTTTCGGTAAAGCAACGAATTCCAGCAGAGTCAGCTTACCACTGTCCGAGTCTCAACGATCCTCTTGCTCGTGATTGCGAGGGGCAAGCCCCTCGCGCTCCCCTTTTTTAACGCCACAGACGGCGAAACCCTGAACGCCAATCGCCCGTGCTCGGGTCGGCGCGAAAGGGCATCCTGCCCAACGCGCCTCTTGCGTCATCCATGACGCAAGACCCGGCACGAGCGACCGTCGTCCAGCGCCGTCTGGAAGGCGTCATTGGGTGGCGGATTCAAGCCTATCGGTTCTACCTGCCAGCAACCTGTCCCGCAGATGCTGACAGGAGGGGCGTTAAACCTTGCAGCTGGGCCGCTTGCCTTCGGCCTTGGCCTGCTCATAGCGTGGCTGGGCTTCATCGAGGCGACTGCGCAGACCTTCCATGCGTTGGCTGTTGCTGGGGTGGGTGGACATCCAGGCCGGCGGTTCGCCCTGGCTGTTGGCAGACATGTTCTGCCACAGCTGCAGGCTGGCGCTGGGGTCGAAGCCGGCATCGGCCATCAGGTCCAGCCCGACCAGATCCGCTTCCGACTCCTGCTGGCGCGAGAAGGGCAGGATGACGCCGTACTGTGCGCCGGCACCCAACAGCCCCATGACCTGCTCGCCCCCGGCGCCTTCGAGGCCGGCAACGGTCTGCAGTATCGAAAGCCCGCTCTGCGTCGCAGCCTGGGTGGAGACCCGCTCGTTGGCGTGGTGTGCCAGCACGTGGCCGACTTCATGGCCGATGACCGCGGCGAGTTGATCCTGGTTGGTGGCGACATCGAGCAGGCCAGTGTTGACACCGATGTAGCCGCCGGGCAAGGCGAAGGCGTTGGCGGTATCGTCCTTGAACACCTTCACTTCCCACTCGGAGATGCCGGCGCTGGCGGGCACTTCGGCGGTGATCGCCTTGGCCACGCACTGCACGTAGGTTGCCTGGGCACCGCTGACCGTGGGCAGCTCCTGCTCGTACTGCGCGAAACTCTGCTCGCCCATCTGGGCCAACTCATCGTCGGAGTAGAACGCCAGCTGGTTGCGCCCCAGCGGCGACGTGCTGCAGGCGCTGAGCAGCGCGGCAAGGCCGAGGGCGCCGATCACCCGGCGCGAAGGTTTTCCTGACATGAGAGGCTTCGAATCTTCCATGATGGTCTCCAAGATCTGCCTGAATCGTATGTTGTCGGGGTGGTTGGCCGAGACGGGGCATCGATTGGCACAAGATACCCGGCCTGTCGGGGCGGTCAACCGTCCACCGGCACGGTATCTGGTGCGGACGTGGTCTGCTCGCCGATGTCGAGGATCAGTGTCGGTGCGGTGACGATGCCGTCGAGCGCTGCGGGCAAGGTCGGTGTCAGCGACAGCTGGCTGCCTGCCGGCAGTTCGCCGCGACGACTGAGCTGGCGGGCGAGCGAAAGCAGCGACGAGACGCGCTCGGCGCGGGAAGCCAGGGCATCGATACCGGCCGGTTCGAGTGCCACGGGAAGCGTGACGGTGGCCGGTTCACCGCCCTGCAACTGGATCGGCTCGTCGACTTCGCCGCTGGCGGGTTCGGCGCCCGGCACCTGCAACTGCCAATCGAAGCCCTGCAGCTCGATCGGCGGCGCGCTGGCGGGCAATGTCATGGCGAGGGGAAGATCAATATTGACCGGCAGGCCGGCCAGCGCGAGTCCGGAGCTCAAGAGCGTGAGTTCGTCGATATCTTCCAGGCCGGGCGAAAAGTGGTAGTTCCCGATACGGACGTTTTCAACACCCATCGAGGAAAGGGCGATCCGCCCCAGCATGAAGCCGACCTGCGGCAGCGCCAGGCAACCGCCCAGCAAGGACACCAACATCAGCGCGATGAACGGGCGGGAACGAGACGGCATCGCCTCTCTCCTTGAAATTAGCGGCGGTCGGGAAAGGGTGGTGAAGCGGCGGTGCATGGAAACATCCTGCGTCGAGTCCGGGGTGCTGCAAGAGCCCCCGCGACTGGACCCACGGAACCAACCGGCACAAGATACGCTGTTTCCGGCAATCCGCAATCGTCACGAATGACGATCTTCAGCGCTGTTTCATGAGGTTGCCGGTATGGTCTCGATCGTGAATGTCAATGAGGAGAGTGGAAGATGGATGGTGATCTGGCGCTACGTTTGAGCCGCCTGCTGGACCGTGTCGAGGGGTGGTTGCCGGAGCAGTCGCCAGCGGTCGACTGGAGTCGCGATATCGCAGCGCTATGGCAGTCTCACCCGCTCGGTGGGCAACTGGTGGCGGTATCGCCCCGCGACGGGGTTCGGCTCGATGATCTGATCGGCGTCGAGCGTCAGAAACGTGCCCTGCTCGACAACACCCGCGCCTTTCTCAAGGGCTATCCTGCCAACCACGCCTTGCTGTGGGGCGCGCGCGGCAGCGGCAAGTCCTCGATGGTTCGTGCCTTGCTCAACACGCTGGCCGGTGAAGGGCTGCGCTTGATTCAGGTCGATCGCCACGACCTGGTGGCGTTGCCGATCCTGGTGCAGCGCCTGCGCGACCGGCCAGAGCGCTTTGTCGTCTATTGCGACGATCTCTCTTTCGAAGGCAGCGACGATGCCTACAAGGCATTGAAGAGCGTGCTCGATGGCACGCTGACCGGGCCGCCGGAAAACGTGCTGCTGTACGCGACCTCCAACCGTCGGCATCTGCTGCCGGAATCCATGGCCGACAACCAGGAAACCCACCTGGTCGATGGCGAACTCCACCATGGCGATGCCGTGGAAGAGAAGATCTCGCTGTCGGATCGCTTCGGCCTGTGGCTCGCCTTTCATCCGTTCAGTCAGCAGGCCTATCTCGAGACCTGCCAGCACTGGGTCGCTCATCTGGCCGGCGAGGGCGCGTGGAGCGAGGAGGCCCGCGCCGAAGCCGTTCGCTACGCCACCCTGCGCGGCGTGCGCAGCGGCCGGGCGGCGTGGCAATTCGCCTGTCAGTGGGTCGGTTCGCAGTCTATTCGGCTAACCACGGAATAGTCGAATGGGTTACCTTCATGAAAAAGCATGAGTTCCTCGACCCATGCCGACTTTCATGAGGGGAGGAAGCAGTGAAACTCTCGCGCTTGCCGATATTGCTGATTCTGTTGGGCAGTGCCCTGTTGACGCTGTTCTTTGGCTGGATGCTGTTCCAGGCGCTGCACAACGACCGTGTCGCGTTCGAGCGGGATCTCGAATTTCAGTCTCAGGAACAGGGCATTACAGTCAGTGCGGCGCGCGGCGGGCTGGAGCGGCGCGTAGAAACGCTGGTTTCGACGCTCGCCGCCAGCCCGGCGATTCGTTCCAGGCTGGCAAGAGTCGCCGAGGCCGATTCTGAAGAAGAGCTCGAGCCACTGCGGCGTCGTCTAAGTGAGGATATCAAGCCCTACTGGCAGGCGCTCGAAGCGGGAAGCGCCCTGGAGCTGAAAGTCTTCTCGATGACCGGTGACGAGCTTCAGCTGCTGCTGAGCATGGCGCCGTCGAACGTGCCGGGAGCGGGGCAGGATGACAGCGGCTACCTGCGGCAACAGAGCCTGACTCTTCAGCGGCCTACTGTGGGCATCGAATACAATGGCGAGCGGGCGACCACCGTGGGCGTCTCTCCCGTACTGGCGCCGGTCGCCGACGGCGCGATGCCTCGCGTGGTCGGCCTGCTTGAGCTGGAGTTCGGGGTCGTGCCCAATGTCGACGGGCTGGCGCAGCAACTAAACAGCGACGTTGCCATTCTCTTTCGCGGCGCGGATGAGGACCCAGGCTGGTGGGTGAACCAGAGTTCCCAGGCGCTGCTCAAGGGCTGGCTGCAGCAGCGGCGGTTGCCAGTGATGGAAGGCGATCATACGCTGCTGGAAGGCGGCAACGGCCGGCATTACCTGCTGACGCTGCTACCTTTGAGTCAGACGGGGCGCGAGAGCGAAGCTCCGGTAGCAGCCGTCGCGATCTGGAAAGATGTCACCACTCAGCTTGAACATCGCCGTGACCTGATCGCCAATACCTGGATGCGCTGGGGCGTGGCGTGGCTGATTGCCGAGTCCTGCCTGGTGTTGTTGCTGTGGGGAACGCGGCGCGCCACGCGGGACACGATGCTGCGACATCAGCAGCGCCTGGAGAGCCAGAAGAAGACCCTGGAGTCGCTGAATCAGCGGCTCGAGGCTCAGAAGGAGACGCTGGAAACGCTCAACGACATCGCGGCGTTGCAGGAATCCTCCTTTCTCGATCTGGTGGAAAAGGCGCTGGAGGTCGCCGCCAAACACCTTTCCATGCCTTTTGCCATTGCCAACCGTATCGAAGGCAACGACTGCCTGCTCGAGGCCGCCTACGCCTCGGATCGGCGTTTCGTATCGGGACAACAATTGATAACCGGCGAGACGTTTTGCGAGTTGACGATGGCCAAGGATGACATCCTGGCTATCGCCGATGCCGACGCCGAGGGGTTTGACGATCATCCAAGCCGCCGCTGTTACGCCCTGAAGAGCTATATTGGGACGCCCATCTGGGTGCATGGAAAGCGCTATGGTGCGCTGGCCTTCAGCAGCGACCAGGCACGTTCGCGGCCGTTCGATGAGGTCGACGAGGAGTTCGTGCGTTTGCTGGCCCGCTGGATCGGCGCCACCCTGATGCGCTGGCGTGAAGCGCAGTCGCGTGAAGAGCTCAGCCAGCGGTTACGCAAGATTGCGTCGCAGACGCCGGGAATGATTTATCAGTACCGGATCGACGCTGAAGGGCGGGCCTCGTTTCCCTATGCCAGCGATGCCATCAAGACATTTTACGAGATGACGCCCGAGCAGGCGGCCGAGGACTCGTTGGCGGCAATCGATATGATCCTCGAGGAAGATCGACCCAGAGTTCTCGAATCGATCGCCAAGTCCAAGGAGGAACTCACCCCCTGGCATTGTGAATATCGCGTCCAGCATTCGGATGGTCGTATCACCTGGCTGGCCGGCCAGTCGATCCCCGAGCGCGAGGCGGATGGCGGCACCATATGGCATGGCTTCCTGCACGATATTTCCGAGCGCAAGCGTGACGAGCGGTTGAAGACAGAGTTTATCTCCACCGTCAGCCACGAGCTGCGCACGCCCTTGACCTCGATTTCCGGCGCGCTGGGTCTGATCCAGGGCGGAGCCCTCGGAACGCCGCCGGAAACCATGCGAGGCATGCTCGCCACGGCCCACAACAATGCGCAGCGTCTGATTCTGCTGATCAACGATCTGCTCGACATGGAGAAGCTGGTAGCGGGCAAGATGGCGTTCCAGATGCAGGAGCAGCCGCTGATGCCGCTGATCGATCAGGCCATCGAATCCAATCAGGCGTACGCCGCTCAGTTCCGCGCGCAGCTCGTGATCACCGAGCGGCTGGATGACGCCGGGGTCAATGTCGACGCCATGCGTCTCCAGCAGGTGATGAGCAACCTGCTTTCCAACGCTGCCAAATTCTCTCCGCCGGATATGCAGGTCGAGGTCCGTGTCGAGTCAATCGCCGATCGCGTTCGCATCAGCGTGATCGACAGCGGGCCGGGAATACCCGAAGAGTTCCACGAGCGCATTTTCCAGAAATTTTCCCAGGCGGACGCCTCGAGCACGCGAAAGCAGGGCGGTACCGGGCTCGGGCTCGCGATTACCCGCGAACTCGTCGAGCGCATGCGTGGATCGATCAACTTCTTCTCGGAGCCCGGACACGGCGCCTGCTTCTTCGTCGAGCTGCCGTGTTTCGATCTGCCCCAAGAGGCCATGGATCAGGTATCGACCCCCGAGGTCGACGAAGTGGCCGAAGCCAGTTTCTCCGGTTCAAGGCTGCTGATCGTGGAAGACGACCCGGACACGGCGGCGCTGCTGGCCACGCTGGTGCGGCACTGGGGATATCGGGCCGAGGTTGCGCATACGATGAACGATGCGATGAAATGGCTCGAGCGCCGTAGCTTCGACGCCATCACCCTCGACCTGATGCTGCCCGACGGTAACGGCTTGACGCTGCTGCGCCAGTTGCGGGAGCAGCCGCAGACCCGGGACATTCCCGTGCTGGTGGTATCGGCGACCGCGGAGGAGGGGCAACTGGAGATTGGCGGTCGGCTGGAAGCGGTGAACTGGCTGGTCAAGCCTTTCGATGAGCAGCGCCTGTCGAGCGTGCTTCGCAGTTCGCTGAGTCTGCGACCGCCACGCGAACGCATCCTGCACATCGAAAGCGACCCCGAACTGTCCCATCGTGTCGCCGGGCAGGTCGCGTCGAGCATGACCCTGGATGTGGCCCGTTCACTGCAGGAAGCCCGCTATCTGCTCGACAGCAATGAGTACGGATTGATTTCGCTGGATCTGACGGCCTCGCGGGGCCCGGGTTGGGAGGTCATTCCGCTGTTGAGTCAATTGGTCCAGCAGCCGGCCGTCGTCATTCTGTCCGAAGAAGCGTTGGCGCCGACCTTGCTGGGGCGCGTGAAGACGGCGATTGCCAAGCCGGGGCTTTCGGCCGAGGCATTGAGGGAAGCGTTCGAGCGCCAGCTTCATGGCGCTGGAGCGTCGCCGGACGAGAATCAGGAGGAAGCTCGCTGAAATGAAACCCCTACAACGTATCCTGCACGTCGAGGACGATATCTCGATTCAGGAAGTGACCAAGCTGGCGCTAGAGGTCGTCGGCGGACTCGAAGTCACGAGCTGCGACGATGGTCAGACGGCAATCGCCCGCGCCCACGAGTGGCAGCCGGATCTGGTTCTGCTCGATGTCATGATGCCGGGGATCGACGGACCCACGACCCTGGCAAAACTCCGCGAACAGCCCTCCACGCAGTCGATCCCGGTAGTGTTCATGACTGCCAAGGTCCAGCCCAGCGAGATCGAGCACTATCTTTCCATCGGTGCGCTGGATGTCTTGATCAAGCCCTTCGATCCAATGACGCTGGCGGAACAGTTGCGCAAGATCTGGGAGCATTCGCATGACTGATGTCGACGTCCAGGCACGGCTGGCGGCACTGCGCGAGCAATACGGCCGCCGGCTACGGGACGATCTGCAGACGATGATGGCGCAGACCCGGGAGCTGAGCGAACACCAGACTGCGGTCAAGGCCGACTCTCTCGAAACGCTGCGCCAGGGGCTGCATCGTATGGCGGGTTCCGCCGGTACCTTCGGCTATGCGGCTTTGAGCCAGGACGCTCGCGAGATGGAGGTATGGCTGCAGACGTTGATCGAGGGCAGTAGCCAGCCGACGCTCCAGATGTTGACGGCGCTCCACGACCGTGTGTCGAACAGCTACCGAAACCTGGAGCGCATGCAGATAGCGGGTGTGACCGAGCCCGACGACAGCCATCCGCTGGCCAGCGGCGAGCGAGCGATACGGGTTGCCGTGCTGGCCGATGGCGATACCGGTGAGCTGATGCGCTCGTTGAGCGGGTTCGGTTACGAGTGTCGCGATCTCGACGCTCGGGAGATCGGCGCCGATTGGCGGCCGGATATCGCTATCGTCGACACCGCCAAGGTGGAAGACGACGTCTGGAAGCCGGCCGTTGGAGCGATTCCCGAGGCGGCGTTGATCGTGCTGAGCGCCGCCGGCGACTTCGAGACACGCCTGGACGCCGTTCGCAATGGCGCGCAGGGATTCTTCATGCATCCAGTGGACGTGCCCTCGCTGGAGCACCGCTTGCGGTATTTGATCAACCTGCCCCAGCAGGATCCCTATCGGGTCCTGATCGTCGACGACGACATCGAGCTGGCCGAGCATTTCCGGCTGACGCTGAAACAGGCCGGCATCGAGTCCCGGGTGATCAGCGATCCCCGCGATGTCTTGATCGGGCTGCGGGACATCGTGCCGGATCTGGTGCTGATCGATATCAACATGCCGGGCTGCTCCGGGCCGGAACTGGCTCGTATCATTCGCTTCGATGACGACTGGCTGAAGATCCCGCTCATCTACCTTTCGGCCGAGTCGAACGTCCATCGCCAGGCCCAGGCACTGGCCCAGGCGGGAGACGATTTCCTGGTCAAGCCCATTGGGGACATGGCGCTGGTTTCCGCGGTCACAGCGCGAGCACAGCGATCCCGTCAGCTCAGCATGGCGTTGGCTCGCGACGGGCTCACCGGCCTGATCAAGCATCTGGCAATCAAGGAGTTGATCGAACTCGAGGTGGCACGCAGCCAGAGGACGCAGGCGAGCGCCTGTGTCGTGATGATCGATATCGATCGCTTCAAGTCGATCAATGATACCTATGGCCATGGCACCGGCGACTATGTCATTCGCCTGCTGGCCAACCTGCTACGCCAGCGCCTGCGCCGGGTAGACCATGTCGGACGCTACGGCGGCGAGGAGTTCGTTGCCGTGCTGCCATCCTGTCAATTGGAGAACGCGCGCGAAACTATCGAACGCATTCGAATCAGCTTTTCCCAGCTCGAATGCGTGGCGGCGGACGAGGTCTTTCACGCGACGTTCAGCGCTGGCGTTGCCAGCACCCGGGAGTGGCCGAACGCCGAGGCGCTGCTCGAGGCTGCCGACAAGGCGATGTACGAAGCCAAGCAGGCCGGACGCAATCAGACCCGGATAGCCACGCCTTGACACCCTGCGCGGCTGGCCGCCGTGCGACGGAATACGGTGCCCCCGTCGGGCACCCTCGTCAGCGCCCGCGGCGGTTCTTGCGCGCCTCGCGGGTCCGGCTCAGCTGCCGTCCACGCGCCTTTTCGCGATCGCTGGCGCCGGCCTGATTGTCGTAGGGGTTGTTGCCGGAACGGAATTCGAAGCGAATCGGCGTGCCACGCACCTTCAATACCTTGCGGAAGGTATTGGTCAGATAGCGCCTGTAGGCTTCCGGCAGGGACGATGTCTGGTTGCCATGAACGACGATGATCGGCGGGTTGCTGCCGCCCTGGTGCGCCATGCGCAGCTTGGGGCGACGGCCATGGATCATCGGCGGCTGATGCTCGCTGACCGCATCCTGCAGGATCGAGGTCAGGCGGTTGGTCGACCAGTGGCTGTTGGCACTGTCGAACGCCTTGTCGACCGACTTGTAGAGATCGCCCACGCCGGTGCCGTGCAGCGCCGAGATGAAGTGCAGCTCGGCATAGTCGGCGAATCCCAGGCGGCGCTTGATGTCGGAGCGCATCTTGTCTCGCGCTTCGCTTTCCAGGCCGTCCCACTTGTTGACCGCCAGCACCAGCGCGCGGCCGCTGCTGAGGACGTAGTCCAGCAGGTGCAGATCCTGCTCCACCAGGCCGGTACGCGCATCCAGCACCATGATCGCGACATGGCACTCCTTGATCGCTTCCAGCGTCTTGATGATCGAGAACTTCTCGGCGATCAGGCTGACGTTCTTGCGACGCCTTACGCCGGCGGTATCGACCAGCACGTAGGGCTTGCCGCGGCGTTCGAAGGGAATCTCGATGGCGTCGCGGGTGGTGCCGGCTTCGTCGAACACGACCACGCGGTCCTCTCCCAGCATCCGGTTGACCAGTGTCGACTTGCCGACATTGGGGCGACCGATGACGCCGATATGAATGCCGGGATGATTGCCGGCGGGGCCGGCGTCCGGGTCACGCTCCGGGAAGGGCGCCAGCACTTCGTCGATCAGCGTGGTGACGTTACGTCCATGCGCTGCGGCGATCGGGTGCGGGTCGCCCAGACCCAGCGCCCAGAAGTCGGCCATTGCGGTCTGCTCTTCGAGCCCGTCGGTCTTGTTGACTACCAGCCAGGTTTTCTTCTGGTTTACGCGCAGGTGGTTGGCGATCGCCTGATCGGCCGGCATCAAGCCCGCACGCCCGTCGACCATGAACAGCACGATATCCGCCTCGTCGATAGCGGTCAGGGACTGCTCCGCCATGGCCGCGTCGATGCCTTGTTCGTCACCGCTGATGCCGCCGGTATCGATGACGGTGTAGGTCTTGTCGCCGAGCTGGCCGCTGCCGTACTTGCGGTCGCGGGTCAGACCGGGGAAATCGGCCACCAGTGCATCGCGGGTGCGTGTCAGGCGGTTGAAAAGCGTCGACTTGCCGACGTTGGGTCGGCCAACCAGGGCGATAACGGGATTCATGGCGATTCGCAAAAGGGCGGTGACAAGGTGGACGATCGGAGGGAGGGGTCGGGTGACCCGGTACGATCGATGCTAATAGCCCGGCATTCTAGCATGCGAGAAGCGCGAAGTCCGAACCTCTCGATATCGCCTTCCATAACGCCATCGGCCCCGCCGAGGCGGGGCCGATGAGCCATCACCCGATGCCGATCAATTCCGGTCGGAAAGCGTCTCGAGGTCGTAGGCGACGAGGGTGCCGTCGTTGCTCAGCGCGTAGATGCGCTGATTGCCGGTCAACAGCGGCAGCGTCAGCCCATCACCGCCGATCTCTACCCGTCCATTCATTTCGCCGGTCGAGGCGTCGATGAGATGGATATAGCCATCGTAGTCGCCCACCACGATGTTGCCGTCGACGAACGAGGGCGCGGTCAGCGAGCGGCCTTCGAGGGTGTCGGAATCCCACATTACCCGGCCGGTGTCGGCCTCGATCGCGATGACGTGGCTCGCTTCGTTGACCGTGAACAGGTAGTTGCCGACCACCAGCGGGGTCAGATAGCTGGACTCTTCATGCTCCCACAGCACCTTGCCGGAAGTGGCTTCCAGCGCCAGCAGGCGGCCGTTGTAGCTGGTCACGAACAGGCGCCCGTCCTGGGTCAGCACCGGCTGGCCGTCGAGATCGACGAGCTGGTCGACTTCGGTACGGCCCTTGGGAACGGCGACGCGCATGTCCCACAGCGGCTGACCGCTACGGTTGTCCAGCGTCACCAGGCGGCCGTTGGCGAACCCGGCAAAGGAGACCGGCTCGATGACACGGGGCGCGCCGGTGCCGCGCAGGGTCAATGCCGGCTGGGAGCTGGAGTAGACCCACTGCTCGTTGCCATTCAGGCGGTCGAGCGCGGTGACGGCGCCATCGACGCTCTGCACCACGACCAGTTCGCTGTTGACCTGGGGAGCGGCCAGCACTTCGCTGGAGACCCGTGATTTCCAGTCGATGCTGCCGTCCCCGCGATCGATGGCCAGCACTTCGCCGTTGCGGGTGCCGATATAGAGACGGCTGCTGTCGGCGCCGATGCCGCTGGAGATAGGCGTGCCCAGCTCGACCTCCCACTGGGTTTCGCCACTGTCGGTGTCGATGGCGTGCAGGTCACCGGTTTGGTCGACGGCGTAAAGGGTGCCGCTATCGACGAGGGGGGTGAGCGGATAGCGGGCGCGGCCCAGGCCTTCGCCGATTCCCTGGTCCCAGCGCTCGTCGAGGCTGACCTTGGGCGTGAAGTCCTGGAGTTCCTTGGGCGGATACTGCGGCTCGACGCTGCCGGCGCAGCCGGCCAGCAGTGTCGCGGTCAACCCCAGCGGCAGAAGTAGGTGAGTCAATTTCATCAGGTGGCGTCCTCCGCACCGAGATCGTCTAGCTTGAGCTGCAGGCCGTAAAGGGTCTGGTCGGCATCCTGCGCCAGACTCTGCGCCTGCTGGTAGGCGTTACGCGCATCCTCGGGGCGTTCGAGCGCGACGTAGGCATCACCGAGCACATTCTGGCGCTGCGCTTCCAGTGCGCTCGGCACGCTCTCCTCGAGGGTCGTCAGGGCGGTTTTTGCATCGTCGCCGGCAATCTGCAGGCGTGCGAGATCGATGCGCGCCAGGCTCTGCATGTAGGGGCGGTCACTGTTGGCGACGACATCGTTCAGCGCCTGGCGGGCGCGTTCGTTGTCTTCGGCATTGATCGCGATCTTGGCTTCCAGTAGGCCGGCCAGATCGGCATAGAGCGTATCGCCGTGGTCGCTCTGCAGGCCGTCGGCCAGGTCGAACGCCTGGGTGCGGGCGTTGTCGTCGAGGGTGTCGCTGCTGGCGATCGCGATCAGCTGCTGGTAGGCATTGGAGGCCTCGGCGGATTGGCCTTCCTGGTAACGCTGCCACGCCTGCCAGCCGAACACGCCGGCCGCGGCGATGACGATGCCCACCAGCAGGGCGCTTCCGTTGGACTTCCACCACTGTTTGATCGCGTCCAGCTGCTCTTCTTCGGTCCTAAGCTCCGCCACGGGCGGTCTCCTTACACTATTGACTACGAGCTACGAGCTACGAGCTACGAGCTACGAGCTACGAGCTACGAGCTACGAGCTACGGTTAGCGCCAGCGTCGGGGCGCTATGAAAGCCGTGCGAGCCAGGCGATGGCGTCGTCCAGCTCGAGTGTCTGTTGTTCGCTGTCGTCACGCAGTGGCTTCAGCGTCAGCCGGCCCTTGGCGATTTCGTCCTCGCCGAGAATCAGCGCTACCCGGGCGCCGCTGCGATCGGCACGCCGGATCTGGCTCTTGAAGCTACCGCCGCCGCAGTGTACCTGAAGCCGCAGCGCGGGCAGAGCGTCACGCAGGCGCTCGCCCAGCAGCAGCGCCTCGCGCTCGGCGGCATCGCCCATCGCCAGCAGGTAGGCATCGGCACCGCCCTTGGCATCTTCGGGGATCAGATCGAGGGTTTCCAGCAGCAGCATGAGGCGCTCGAGACCGATGGCGAAGCCGACGCCCGGTGTCGGCTTGCCGCCGAGCTGTTCGACCAGGCCGTCGTAGCGCCCGCCACCGCAGACCGTGCCCTGGCTGCCAAGTGCAGTGGTGGTCCACTCGAATACGGTACGCGAGTAGTAGTCGAGACCGCGTACCAGTCGAGGGTTGATGCGGTAGCCGATACCGGCGGCATCCAGCGTCGACTTCAGCTGCTCGAAATGCACCCGGGACTCCTCGTCGAGGTGATCCAGCAGTTGCGGTGCCCCGGCGAGCATGTCCGCCATGTCCGGATTCTTGGAGTCCAGGATCCGCAGCGGGTTGGTCTTCAGCCGCCGTTGCGAATCTTCGTCGAGAATCTCGCGATGGGACTCGAAGTAGGCGACCAGGGAGTCTCGATAGTCCGCCCGGGCTTCCGGCGAGCCCAGCGAATTGAGCTCGAGCGTCACGTGCTCGGACATGCCGAGCTGACGCCACAGGCGGGCGGACAGCAGAATGATCTCGGCGTCGATATCGGGCCCGGTCATGCCGTAAGCCTCGATACCGATCTGGTGGAACTGGCGATAGCGGCCTTTCTGCGGGCGCTCGTAGCGGAACATCGGCCCCATGTACCACAGCCGCTGCGTCTGGTTGTGCAGCAGGCCGTGCTCCATGGCGGCGCGCACGACGGCGGCAGTGTTTTCCGGGCGCAGTGTCAGGCTTTCGCCGTTGCGGTCGTCGAAGGTGTACATCTCCTTCTCGACCACGTCGGTCGCTTCGCCGATGGAGCGGGCGAAGAGCGCGGTCTGCTCGACGATCGGCGTGCGGATCTCGCGATAATCGTAACGGTCCACCAGCGAGCGTAGCTGCCGCTCGACGTACTGCCATGCGGGGGATTGATCCGGCAGCAGATCGTTCATGCCGCGAATGGCTTGTATTTTGTTGCTCAACTGATACTCCTGCCTATAACAGAACGCCGCAGGCAGCCTGCCTGGGCGCTCGTCGGTGACTCTCTGTTTGTGGATCGCGAGGTGCCAAGCCTCACGGGAATTCCGTCACGCTTCGCCTGCGCGCGCTTTCTTGCTCCACGTACACTCAAGCTTCGCGCGCACTTGCTAGGCTTCTCGTGCAATCAGGTCGCCGGCGCGGTTCTCTTTCTCTTGGGCCTTGGCGCGGATCAACGCTTCGAGATCGTCGACCAGATGATCGTTGCGCAGCTTGCTGGCCGGCTTGCCATCGATGTAGACCAGATTGGCCGGGCTGCCGCCGGTGAGGCCGATGTCGGTTTCCTTGGCTTCACCGGGGCCGTTGACCACGCAGCCGATGACCGAGACGTCGAGCGGCGTCATGATGTCTTCGAGACGCTCCTCGAGCGCGTTCATGGTCGCGATGACGTCGAAATTCTGGCGCGAGCAGCTGGGGCAGGCAATGAAGTTGATGCCCTTGGCGCGCAGCTTCAGGCTCTTCAACATATCGAAGCCGACCTTGATCTCCTCGACCGGATCGGCGGCCAGCGAGACGCGAATCGTATCGCCGATGCCATCCATCAGCAGCATTCCCAGACCGATGGAGGACTTCACCGTACCGGAACGCAGGCCGCCGGCTTCGGTGATGCCCAGATGCAGCGGCTGTTCGATCTGCTTGGCCAGCAGCCGGTAGGCCGACACGGCCATGAACACGTCGCTGGCCTTGACGCTGACCTTGAAGTCGGGGAAATCGAGCCGGTCGAGATGGTCGATGTGGCGCATGGCCGACTCGACCAGCGCTTCCGGGGTCGGTTCGCCGTATTTCTTCTGCAGATCCTTTTCCAGCGAACCGGCGTTGACGCCGATGCGGATCGGGATGCCGTGATGGCGAGCGGCGTCGACCACGGCTCGAACGCGATCTTCGCGGCCGATGTTGCCGGGGTTGATGCGCAGACAGTCGACACCGAGCTCGGCCACCCGCAGGGCGATCTTGTAGTCGAAGTGAATGTCGGCCACCAGCGGAACGCTGACCTGACGCTTGATCTTGCCGAACGCTTCGGCGGCGTCCATGTCCGGCACCGAGACACGCACGATGTCGGCACCGGCCTGCTGCAGACGCTGGATCTGCGCCACGGTGGCGGCGACATCATTGGTGTCGGTGTTGGTCATGCTCTGTACGGCGATAGGGGCGCCGCCGCCGACAGGCACATGGCCGACATGGATTTGTCGAGAAAGACGGCGGGTGATCGGAGATGGCGTATGCATGGCGCTTCTCAGTCTCCCAGGGTGAAGCGGGCAACGTTGTTGCCGCCCGTGTATTGACTCAGGTCGACCGATTCTCCGCGGTATTCCAGCGTCACGCCACTGGCATTGCCGATGGTCAGGCGGAAGGGCGGTTCACCCTCGGCGCTGGCCTGGCTGCCGGCGGACTGCAGGCCGCTGAAGATCCGGTCGTCGTTGGCATCATAGATCTCGGTCCATGACTCTTGGTTGAAAGTCAGGGAGAGCGTGTCGTCGTTAGTCGCAACCGGAGTCGCTGTATCTGTCGCTGCGGCGTCTTCGGACGGTGCCGAAGTCACGTCGTCCGCCACCGAGCCGACCTGCTCGGCCTGACGAGCGTCGGCATCCGGGGGCGTCGTCTCCGCGGATGCGGAGACGCCGGAGTCGGTCGGTTCGGTGTCGCCACTCGCGAGGCTGGCGTCCGATGACATCGAACCATCGGCGTCGAACGAAGGCGTGTCCTGCCGAGTGGGCGTCGGCGGTAGCTGGGTATCGGT
The DNA here is from genome assembly GCF_001858555.1 of Salinicola sp. MIT1003. Taxonomy (NCBI): domain Bacteria; kingdom Pseudomonadati; phylum Pseudomonadota; class Gammaproteobacteria; order Oceanospirillales; family Halomonadaceae; genus Salinicola; species Salinicola sp. MIT1003. The sequence continues at coordinate 19,873 of NZ_MCAP01000002.1, read as the reverse complement.
GTTGGGTGTCATCACGGTGCTATCGGAACCAGCGGCATCCGCATTGGCGTCGTTGCCGTTCAGGCGATCGACGGCAATCGGACTGTCGTCGCTGCCGCCACCGAAGATCTCGTTGCCTTCCCGGCTCTGCCACCAGAGCAGCGTCAGCGCGATCAGGCCGACGATCACCAGCAGAGTGAACAGGCGGAATATCCAGGCCCCGACGCGAGAGGGCGGGCGAGAGGTATGGACCGGCGATAGCTTGCGCTCCATGTCGCCGCGTCCGTGGGTGGCATCGTAGGCGCCGACGACCCGTGACGCGTCCATTCCCAGCAGGCGCGCGTAGGCACGCACATAGCCTCGCCGATAGGCGGCGATCGGGACCTGGTCGAATTGATCCTCTTCGATGCCGGTCACGACGATCGGACGCAAGTTCAACTGCAGCGCGACATCCTCGATGCTAAGTCCCTGGCGCTCGCGCTCGCGCTGGAGCATGTTTCCCGCCATCTCGCGGGAGGGGCTGAGAGCATCATGTTGCTTGTTCGATGATTCGTTCATTTCGCTCATGGGCGAAAATCCTTCTGATCTCTTCTCGAGCCGGGACTCGAGTACGGGGTCTGTTCGCCTCAGGAGCCGCCAAGCTGCTGACGATAAAAGGCGGCACGCGTCGAGTCGCCCTGGGCACTGGCGATATCGCTTGCCAGCTTCAGGCTCTCGGCATTGGTGCCGGCCACGGTGAAATAACGCTGCAAGCGTTCCCAGGCGCGTTCGTTGTTACCCTGCGTGTGATCGATGCGAGCCAATGCCAGCAGGCTACGCCCATTGCGCGCATCGATGTCGAGTGCGCGTTCGTAATATTGGCGAGCGGCAGTCGCATCGCCATGGGTCATCTCGCACTGGCCCAGGTTCGCGAAAAGCTGGGCCCTGTTGGTATAGGTAATGTCCTGGCTGGCGATACGCAGCTGTTCGCATGCTTTGGCATACTCACCGCGCTGATATAGCAGCGCCGCATAGTTGTTGCGGATGCGTGTCGCCTCGGAATCGGCTTTCAAGGCCTGCTGGAAGAAACGGTCAGCCAGCTCGAACTCCTGCTGACGTTGGTAGAGCAGCGCCAGACCTTCCAGTGCGCCACTATCGTTGGCGTCGAGGTCGAGCGCATGTTCCAGAGCCTGCTGCGCGCGGGGCAGGTTGTTCTCGGCGAGATAGGCCTTGCCCAGCCGCGTGTAGGCCGCCGCTGCATCTTCGGGGCTGTCCTGCTTCGGCCCGTTGGTCGAGACCGCCGTGGCGCAGCCGCTCAACAGACACACCACACCCATGGCGATACAGAACGACCGTATCGAATCAGGGCGAGTTTGGTGGGTCATGCGCGGCTCTCCCACGTTACGAGAAGACGACAGTCGGGTCGCGTCCCGAACAGCTGAAAACAAAGCGGTTTTGGGGTTCCCATCAAAGCGCCGCGTCGAGTCGAAGTCAAGGCGACAGCGGGCCGATTCGACGTCGATAGCGGTTCGACTCGTCGATTTCGGCGGCCCGATGCGAGGCCCGGCAGCCAGGTCTCAATCGGCATCCAGTTGAATCGACTGGATGTAGCGCTCGTGGCGGCGCGTTCGATCCTTTACCCGGCCGACCAGCTGGCCGCAGGCGGCGTCGATATCGTCGCCACGCGTGGTGCGCACCATGGCCGTGTGGCCGAGTTCGTAGAGCCAGCTCTGGAAGCGCATGACCTGGTTGCGCGACGGCTTCTCGTATCCCGAATGGGGGAACGGATTGAAGGGAATCAGGTTGATCTTGCAGGGCAAGTCGTCGAGCAGCGCGATGAGCTCCTGCGCATGCGCCTGCTGGTCGTTGACGTCCTTGATCAGGGTGTACTCGATGGTGATATGGCGCGCGTCGCCGCACTTGGCAAGATAGCGCTTGCAGGCATCGAGCAGCTTCTCGATGTTGTACTTGCGATTGAGCGGCACCAGCTCGTTGCGCAGTTCATCGTTCGCCGCATGCAGCGAGATCGCCAGGCTCACGTCGATATCGTCGCCCAGCTTGTCGATCATCGGCACCACGCCGGACGTGGAAAGCGTCACGCGGCGCTTGGAAAGGCCGTAGGCGTTGTCGTCGAGCATCAGCTTCATCGACGGCACCACGTTGTCGTAGTTGAGCAGGGGTTCGCCCATGCCCATCATTACCACGTTGGTGATCGCGCGGCGCCCATCCGGTGCGCTCATGCGGCCGCCGGCGCGCTGCTGGGCCACCCAGACCTGGCCGATGATCTCGGCGCTGGTCAGGTTGCGCTGAAAGCCCTGCTTGCCGGTGGAGCAGAAGCTGCAATCCAGCGAACAGCCCACCTGGGACGAGACGCACAGGGTACGCCGGCTGCCGCTGTCGGCCGGGATCAGTACCGTCTCGACATAGCTGCCGTCCTCGACTTCCAGTACCCACTTGCGAGTGCCGTCGCTGGAGGTGCCTTCGTAGACCACGCTCGGGCCACGGATCTCGGCATGTTCCGCCAGGCGGGCACGCAGCGGCTTGGAGAGGTTGGTCATCGACTCGAAGTCGTCGCAACCTTCCTGATGGATCCACTTCATGACCTGGGCGGCGCGGAATTTCTTCTCGCCCAGAGAGACGAAGAACGCCTCCATCTGTTCGCGAGAGAGCCCCAGTAGATTGGTGCGCGGAGTAGCGGTAGCAGCGCTCATAGCAACGGAATCGGCTCGAGGGTGGCAGGGCGTCCGAAGACGAGGATGACCGGCCGGCACGAATGGCCGGCCGGTCGACGAATCAGCTGCGCGAGCAGAGTTCGTCGTCGTTGAAGAAGTAGCTGATTTCGCGGGCGGCGGATTCCGGTGCATCGGAACCGTGCACGGCGTTGGCGTCGATGGAAGACGCAAAGTCGGCGCGAATGGTGCCCGGTGCGGCTTCCTTCGGGTTGGTCGCGCCCATCAGCTCGCGGTTCTTGGCGATCGCGCCTTCCCCTTCGAGCACCTGGACCATGACCGGACCGGAGGTCATGAAACCGACCAGATCGGCGAAGAAACCGCGCTCCTTGTGCTCGGCGTAGAAGCCTTCTGCCTGCTCCTTGGAGAGGTGGAGCATCTTGGCGCCAACGATCTGCAGGCCGGCTTTTTCGAAGCGGCTGTAGATATCGCCGATTGCGTTCTTGGCAACGGCATCGGGCTTGATGATGGAAAGCGTGCGCTCGGTGGCCATGACTTCGGTCTCCTGGCTTTAGTGAATCGATCGCGGTTGTCGCGAGCGGAAAATGAATGACTGAGATACGAGACGACGCGCCCCCGACGCCTCGTCTCGAAGCCTGGCTTCGAGGTCGATCGCATCGGCAGGTGGCGCGTCGCCCGGAATTCTCGTTGGCTGGCACGATGAGCGGTTTCGATCACCGTCGTGCCAGCCGCAAAATCGCGCCATTGTAGCGCAAGCCCGCGGCCGGCGCACCCTGGGCGGCACCAGCAAGGGGCGCCCGGCCATGGCGCGGACGGGGCGCTTCGAAGCGGCGTTCAGACGTTGAAGCTTTCGCCGCAGCCGCACTCGTCGGTCACGTTGGGGTTGTTGAAGCGGAAGAATCGATTGAGTCCTTCGCTGACGTAGTCGACCTCGGTGCCGTCGAGAATGGCCAGGGCTTCCCGGTCGACCAGCACCTTGACGCCGCGCTCCTCGAACGCGATGTCTTCGTCCCGCAGGTCATCGGCGATGTCCAGAACATAGCTGTAGCCGGAGCAGCCGCTCGGCTTGACCGCCACGCGCAGCCCCAGGCCGCCGCCGCGCTCCTCGAGGACATGGCGAATCTGGGTCGCGGCGGATTCACTGATCGTGATGTTTTGCATGGCATTTCTCCTTGCCGAAAATCGATGGCGCCGGGGCCATCGACCTAGCGATGATTCATGGCGGCTGTCGATGGCTGACGCAGTCCGCCAAGGGCGCGGCGGATGTCGGCCACGGCCGCATCGATCTCTTCTATGGTGGTGAAGCGGCCAAAACTAAAGCGTATCGAGGCGAGCGCCTGCAAATGAGGCACGCCGATACCCTTGAGAACGTAGGAGGGTTCCACGCTGGCCGAATTGCAGGCGGAGCCGGTGGAGACGGCCAGGCCACGCAGCGCCATCAACAGCGACTCGCCATCCACGCCATCGAAGGCGAGGTTGACGATATTGGGCACCGACTGTTCCAGCGGCGAATGGTTGTGTATGCCGCCGCAGTCGGCCAGGCCGTCGAGAAAACGCTGGCGCAGCGCACGAACACGCTCGCCGTCGGCTTCGCACTCGTCGCGTGCCAGCGCGAACGCTTCGCCCATGCCGACGATCTGGTGCGTCGGGAGCGTCCCTGACCGCATGCCGCGTTCGTGACCGCCGCCGTGGATCAAGGCCTCGATACGCAGGTCCGGGTCGCGGCGCACGTACAAGGCGCCGATACCCTTGGGGCCGTAGGCCTTGTGGGCGGAAAGGGACATCAAATCGATTCCCATGGCCTCGACATCCAGCGCCAGCCGGCCCGAGGCCTGGGCGGCGTCGACGTGAAAGCGCGCGCCGAATTCATGGGCCACGGCAGAGAGCGCGGTGAGATCGTTGACACTGCCCAGCTCGTTGTTGACCGCCATCAGCGAGACCAGCACGGTGTCCTGGCGCATCGCTCCGCGCAGTTGCTCGGGCGAGATGCGGCCGTCCGACCCTGGGGTCAGCCAGGTCACTTCGAAACCTTCCGTCTCCAGCGCCAGCGCGGTATCGACGATGGCCTTGTGCTCGATGATCGACGTCACTAGATGGCGCCCGCGGGCACGATTGGCGCGCATGAAGCCGGTCAGCGCCAGATTGTCCGCCTCGGTGGCGCCGGAGGTCCACACGATTTCGCGCGGATCGGCCGCGATCAGATCGGCGACCTGACGGCGGGCGTTTTCCACCGCCTGTTCGGCCAGCCAGCCGGGCATGTGGCTGCGCGATGCCGGGTTGGCGTAGACCCCATCCAGAGTCAGGTGTCGCATCATCTGCTCGGCCACACGTGGATCGGTCGGGGTGGTGGCGGCGTAATCGAGATAAATCGGAGCGCTCATGGCACGGTGGATCTCTGGCAATCGATCGAAATGGATTCGGCGGCGTCAGCTCGAAGCGTAGTCGTTTACGAGCTCGCCCGGAGCAACGACACGATGACTGGTGCAACGACACGATGAATGTGTAGCGATTCGGTGATCCGTGCACCGACATCGTGATCAGTGCGACGACACCGTGATCGTGGCGGCGTCGTCAGCGAACGAACGTACGTCGGGTTCGGGCCGGGCGGCGGCGCGGGCCTGTTCCCGGCGTACCAGCTCCTGCAGGCTGATATCGCTCAGGAAGCGCTGGATTTCGTCGGAGAGGTCGCACCACAGGTGATGCGTGATGCACTTGCTGCCCTGATGACAGTCCGCCTGGCCATGGCAGCGGGTGGCATCCACCGACTCGTTGACCGCATCGATCACGCCCGCTACCGAAATATCGGCGGGTGCTCTCCCCAGCAGGTAACCCCCGCCCGGGCCGCGCACGCTACTGACGAGCTTGGCGCGCCGCAGTCGTGCGAACAGCTGTTCCAGATAGGACAGCGAAATATCCTGACGCTTGGAAATATCCGCCAGACAGACCGGTCCCTGATCGGCGTTGAGAGCCAGATCGAGCATCGCGGTGACGGCGTAGCGCCCTTTGGTAGTCAAACGCATCGGCGGGTATCGGCTGTCGCTGCATCGGTAGCGGCATTATGGAAAAACCCAGTAACACGGTCAACCATTCTGCCGGCGATCGACGCTCGCTGTTTCGGCCACTGGCGTCTGCGGGGGGCGAGCGGCGTTACGCCGGAGCCGCCACGTCGACGTCTTGACGTTGTGGATGGTGCCCCGCGACAGTCAGGGCTTCTCCCGCAGCCGCTTGTCGATCGTGCCGAGAATGCCGCGCAGGATATTCATCTCCATCGAATCGAGATGGGCGCGCATGAAGAGCCGGCGCAGGCGGGCCATCAACTGGCGCGGGTTGTCCGGATCGTGGAATTCGATCGCCGTGAGCGTACTCTCGAGATGAGCGAAAAAGCGCTCCAGGTCGGCATGGGTGGCAGGCGGGTTGTCCCACGTCACGCCGAAGGGCAGGTCGGCCTCGCGGTCCGGCTCGGCAGCAGGAGTCGCCGAAGCGTCGTCCAGGGCGAGGAATGCCTGGCGACATTCGTAGGCGAGCACTTGCACGGCCGCGGCCAGATTCAGCGAGCTGAAGTCCGGGTTGGTCGGAATATGCACGTGCTGATGGCAGCGTTGCAGTTCGGCATTGGTCAGGCCGGTATCCTCTCGGCCGAATACCAGTGCGACCCGGGTGCCTTCGGGTGCCAGCGCCGCCGGCAGGCTCTCCGCCAGGGCTCGAGGAGTGACCATCGGCCACGGCAGATGGCGCGAGCGCGCGCTGGCGCCGACCACCAGCGTGCAGTCGGCAACGGCCTCTTCGAGTGCGTCGAATTGACGCGCAGCGTCGACGAGCGTGTTGGCCCCGGAGGCGCGCGAATAGGCGTCCTGGTCCCTGGGATCGCAGCGGGGCGTGACCAGGGCGAGATCCTCGAGACCCATGTTGCGCATGGCGCGGGCAGTGGCGCCGATGTTTCCGGGATGGCTGGTGCCGATGAGGACGATACGGATACGGTCGAGCATAAAGGCGGCTATCAGGGCTGTGGCAATCGGGAAAGCGCGCAGTCTAGCATGACTCGGCAAGCCTGCTTCTGTTAGACTGCGCGGCGTTCTTTAACAGCTCTCGACTCCGCTCTCGATTTCCCCAAGGCCAGATCCATGCATCCGATGGTTCAATATGCGCTGCGTGCCGCTCGCAGTGCCGCTGAGCAATTCGTACGTATCCGTGACCGTCTCGAGGTCAACCATGACGAGCAGGTAACTGCCGGTCTGCTCGAGGATACGGCACGCAACGCCGAAACGCTGATCGTGCATCAGCTCTCCCGTGGTTATCCGCAGCACGGCATTTCCGGTCGCTATACGCCTTACCGCGAAGGCAAGGGTACCGACAAGGACACCGTCTGGCACATCGAGCCGATCCACGGTGAATCCAATCTCGGAGTGGCGAGCCGCCAGTTCGCGATCTCGATGGTATGCCTGGTCAAGGGGCGTCCGGAACACGCGGTGGTCGTCTCGCCGTTCAGCGACGACGAGTTCCTGATCAGCCGCGGTCGTGGCGCCCAGGGCAACGGCAAGCGTATGCGTGTCTCCAAGACCGTCAGCGTCAATGGTGCCCGAGTGGCACTGGCATGGCCGACGCTCGAGGCACGCTCCCAGTGGCTGCCGCAATATCTCACCGTGGTCGAACGCCTCGGCCCCCAGATCGATACCCTGACGGGCACGGGCTGCGCGCTGCTCGACATGATCGAATTCGCCTCCGGCCGTGCCGACGCGATCTTCGTTCTCGGGCTGGAAGAGCAGGACCGCCTGGTCGGCTCGCTGCTGCTGAAGGAAGCCGGTGCGTTGACCGGCGCCATCGACGGCTCGCCCAGCGTCGAAGACGGCGGCAGCCTGATGGCCGCCGGCCCGCGCCTCTACAAGGCACTGGCGCAGCAGCTCAAGGCCAGCGTCTAGGCTAGCGGTCTCGGTCGGCAAGCTTCGTCACCAGGCGAATCACCAGAAAGCGCCCTGTCGGGTTATCCCGGCAGGGCGCTTTTGCGTTGGGGTTGAGTCGCGAGTTCCGGTCCGATCGAATCAGGGCGTCAATGCCACCATCGAATGGGGGCGGGTAAGCAGACTGCCCACGACGAACGCGATCATGCCGAAGGCGAGCCCGGCATAGATCGGCGAGTTGGCGAGCAACCCATCCTTGAGCATGAAGCCGATCGCATGCTCGCCGAACGGCTGGGTATCAGTCAGCCGAGCGTGGTGCGCAAGTTGAGACGTCACGGTCTTCGGCTCGAACGGTAGCGCCCCGGTCGTTCTCGCAACGATGAACCGGCGCAATGAGCCCGTGACGAGGCTAGCGGCTGATATCCGCATTGGCGTCGGCGTTCGTGCTCGCCGCCGCTCGCATGCCCCTCGAATCGTCTCGGCGTGTGGCGGAGGAGCGGCTCGTGGCGGCCGGTCTGCGCTTGCCGTAGCCCCAGCGCTCGGCTTCCGACGGGGCATCCGGGGCGCTGTCGTCATGCAGCCATTCCCGCCAGCTGGCGACCAGCAGCGCCATCAGCACCGGGCCGACGAACAGGCCGACGATCCCCATGGTTTTCACGCCCCCCACGAGACCGAAGAAGGTCGGCAGAAACGGGAGCTTGATCGGGCCGCCTACCAAACGCGGGCGCAATGTCTTGTCGACGACGAAGAGTTCGAAAGCGCCCCAGATGAACAGTCCGATGCCGTTGGCCATGTGTCCGGTTGCCAGCAGATAGAGCGAGACCAGCGTGAACGTCAGCGGCGCGCCACCGGGCACCAGCGCCATGAACGCGGTGATGACGCCGAGCACGACCGGGGACTGAATGCCGGCGATCCAGTAGGCGGTACCGAGCACCAGGCCTTCGCCGAGGGCAATCAGGCCCATGCCCATCACGGTCGAACTGATCGTCGCCGGCACCACGCGCGAGAAGCGCTGCCAGCGCGCCGGCAGTACCCGTTCGCCGACGATGTCCAGCTGGCGCGCCATGCCGGCGCCATCCCGGTAGAGAAAGAACAGCGTGATCAGCATGAACAGCAGGGTCAGCGCCAGATGCAGCGCATTGCTGCCAAGAGCGAGCACCCAGCGGGAAATGTTGCCGATATGCTCGCCGCCTACCAGTTGAATCAGAGACTCCGGCGCGTGGGGTTCGGCCAGGGACGCTTGCCACTGCTCGGCCAGCCAGGTTCCGATGCCCGGAAGAGATGCAACCCAGGAGGGCGTCGGAATGCCGCGCTCGTTGGCGACCATCAGCCAGCCGACCCAGCCCTTCAGTTCCTGGAAGGCGTAGGAGCAGGCGAGCACCAGGGGGATCACCAGGCAGAGAATGATCAGGCCCAGCGCGATGCTGGCGGCCAGGGCCCGGCGCTGGCCGCAACTCGCCAACAGCCGCTGATAGAGCGGCCAACTGGCGACGCAGATGATCAGCGCGGCCAGCACGGGAATCAGGAAGTCGATGAAGAAGTAGACGCCGGCGATCATCACCAGCACGAGAAGCCAGCGGGCGACGCTGCTGTCGGCAAAGATGGGGGCCATGAAAGACTCGTGAACGTGACGAAGGAAACCGGTTATCCGGGCGAAATCGAACAGCATGCCAGTCGGCAGCGAATCATCATACCTCACGGGATTCGATTCGCACTTATCGGCGTGCCGGGAAGCCATGGGTGCAGTTGACTAAACGCCTCGACCGGCAAGGTTTCAGGAAGGGTTTCAATAGGGTGGGCGTAAAAAACCCCTCCGAAGAGGGGTTTGCGAGGCTGTTGCCGAGTTGCCGATGAGGCGCTTTGCGGGCCTTCCGGCTCAGGGCAGCTCTTCTTCGACCTCTTCCTTCTTCACCGGGATCAGGTCCTGGCGTTCCAGCTTGAACACGATCAGCAGCGCCGCGGCGACATAGACCGAGGAGAAGGTGCCGGCCACGATCCCCAGGATCAGCGAGATCGCGAAGTTGTGGATCATGTCGCCGCCGAGGAAGAACAGCGCGAACAGCACCAGCAAGGTGGTGCCGGAGGTCGCCAGGGTGCGCGACAGCGTCTGGTTGATGGCTTCGTTGAAGATCTGGGCCAGATTGTCGCTACGGGACAGGCGGATGTTCTCGCGAATCCGGTCGTAGACGATGATGGTGTCGTTCAGCGAGTAGCCGATGACCGCCATGATCCCCGCGAGCACCGTGAGATCGAACTCCCACTGGAACAGCGCGAACAGTCCCAGCACGATCAGCACGTCGTGGCCCAGCGAGATGATCGCGCACAGGGCGAACTTGTACTGGAAGCGGAAGGCGACGTAGACCGCCACGCCGGCCAGCGCCACCAGCATGCCCAGGCCACTCTGGTCGCGTAGCTGGTCGCCGACCTGGGCGCCGACGAACTCGGCGCGAACCAGATCGATCTGGGCGCCGCTGCTGCTCAGTGCCGAAACGACCTGATTGCCGACGTCATTGCTGAAGGTCTGTTGCAGGCGTACCAGAATCTCGTCGGCGGCACCAAACGTCTGTACCGAGAAGTTTTCGAAGCCGCTGTTGGCCAGCAGCGTACGGATGTCGTCGAGCGACGGTACCGCGGCATAGTGGAGCTCGACGACCGTACCGCCGGTGAAGTCGAGACCGAGATTGAGGTTCAGCAGGGCCAGGGCCGCTATCGATACGATCGTCAGCACGATCGAGACGATGAAAGCGATGCGGCGCTTGCCCATGAAATCGAATTGGCGCATTGCTCGCGTCTCCTAGATCCACAGTTTCTTCACCGGCTTGCCGCCGATGGAGAGGTTGACGAGGGCACGCGACACCAGGATGCCGGTGAACATCGAGGTCAGGATGCCGAGCGACAGCGTCACGGCGAAGCCTTTCACCGGGCCGGTGCCGATCGAGAACAGCACCACCGCGACCAGCAGCGTGGTCAGGTTGGCGTCGACGATCGAGGTGAAGGCGCGGCCGTAACCGGCATGAATCGCCTGCTGCGCCGGTGTCTTGCGCCTGAGTTCTTCTCTTATGCGCTCGTAGATCAGCACGTTGGCATCCACCGCCATGCCGAGCGTCAGCACGATGCCGGCAATGCCGGGTAGCGTCAGCGTGGCGCCCAGCAGCGACATGGCCGCGATCAGCAGCACCAGGTTGACCGCCAGCGCGGCGTTGGCGATGACGCCGAAGGCCTTGTAGCGGATCAACATGAACGCCACGACCAGCAGGCCGCCGACGATCACCGAGAAGATGCCGCGCTCGATGTTCTGGGCGCCAAGGCTAGGTCCGATGGTGCGTTCCTGAACGAAGTAGATCGGGGCGGCGAGCGAGCCGGAGCGCAGCAACAGCGCCAGTTCGCTGGCTTCGGTCGGCGAGTCCAGGCCGGTGATGCGGAACCGGTTGCTGAGCGCACTCTGTACCGTCGCCAGGCTGATGATGCTGCGGCTCGTCGTCGGAATACGCTCCTGGACCTGCTGCCCATCCTTGGTAACGGTGCGCATTTCGGTGCTGTGATCGATATACAGCACCGCCATGTTGCGGCCGATGTTGGTGCGGGTCGCCTGGTTCATCAACGAGCCGCCGGTGCCGTCGAGGTTGATGTTGACCTGCGGGCGGCCGTTCTGGTCGAAGCCCTGGCTGGCGCTGGATACGCGGTCGCCGGTGATGATCACGTCACGCGACAGTACCGCGGTGCGCTGCGGGCTGTTGCGGAACGGGAACGTCTCGGTTTCGGCATCCGGCGTGTCCGGGCGTGCCTCGAGGCGGAACTCCAGGTTGGCGGTGGCGCCGACGATGCGCTTGGCCTCGGCGGTGTCCTGCACGCCGGGCAGTTCCACTACGATGCGGCTCGGGCCCTGGCGCTGGACCAGCGGCTCGGAAACCCCGAGTTCGTTGACGCGGTTGCGGATCGTGGTCAGGTTCTGCTGGACCGCGTAATCCTGAATGTCCTGGATCGACTGCTCGGTCAGCGTCATGTCGAGGAACGCGCGGCGGCCCTCTTCACGATTCTCCAGCTGGAACTCGTTGAACGTCTGGCTGATCTGCTCGCGGGCGGCATCACGGTCTTCGCTGTTGGCGAATTCGAGATGCAGGGCGTTGTCGTCGATGTCGGTAGACCGATAGCGGATGCGCTCGTCGCGAAGATCGGCACGGATGGCGCTTGCCGTTGCCTCGAGTCGCTGTTCGACGGCGGCATCCATGTCGACTTCGAGCAGGAAGTGCACCCCGCCACGAAGATCGAGACCGAGTTTCATCGGTGCCGCGGAGAGGCTGGTCAGCCAGGACGGCGTGGAATCGGCGAGGTTGAGCGCCACGGTGTAGTCGTCGTCGAGCGTTTCGTCGACCACATCGCGGGCGGGAAGCTGCTGTTCGGCGTCGGCGAGCCGAATCAGGGCGGTGTTGTTACCGGTCATCGCTGCCGATTTGACCTGGATATCTTCCTCGGCCAGCGCCCGGGTAACACGGTCGAGCTGCTGATCGCCGAGAGAACCGTTGGTCGTGCTGATCTGGACGGCGGGGTCCTGTGGGTAAAGATTGGGTAACGCGTAGATGACGCCGACAACACAGACGATGAGTATCAGCAGATACTTCCACAGGGGGTAACGATTGAGCATGGAAGCCCTGTCCTTTCAATCAATGACGATCTGGCGACGATCGTCGTGCGAAGAGTGTCGCAAAAAGAGATGGCTGCCGATGGGAAGCATCGGCAGCCAGGAGCGTTACAGCGACTTCAACGTGCCTTTAGGGAGAACGGAGGCCACGGCGCTCTTCTGAACGCTGACGATGGTGCCCTCGGCAATCTCCATGCTGATGAAATCGTCGGTCACGTTGGTGATGCGGCCGAGCAGCCCGCCACCGATCACGATTTCGTCACCCTTGGACAGGTTGGTGATCAACTTCTTGTGTTCCTTGGCGCGCTTGGACTGCGGGCGCCACAGCAGGAAGTAGAAGATCAGCACGAAGCCGACCAGCATGATGATCTGGGCAATACCACCGCCGGCAGGGCCGCCCGCCTCCTGGGCGTGAGCCGCAGGGATGAAAAAGTCCAGCATGGATGTATCTCCGAAGGTTGTGTAGGGAAATGGTCGTGTAATGAAACCGTTACCTGGATGAGACTGACGAAACGACATGCCGGCCGACGGCCGGTTTGAATCCTGTCAATCGACCCCGGGCGGCACGGGCAGTCCGCGTCGCCGGTAGAATTGTGCTACGAAGTCGGCCAATGTACCCGCTTCGATAGCCCCGCGCAAACCCGCCATCAGGCGCTGATAGTAGCGGAGATTGTGAACCGTATTGAGCATCGAGCCGAGCATTTCGCCGCACCGATCCAGGTGGTGTAGATAGCCGCGAGAAAAGTGCTGGCAGGTGTAACAGTCGCAGTCGGCTTCCAGCGGGTTGGTGTCGTGGCGATGGGTCGCGTTACGAATCTTGACGGTGCCGTCGGCGGTGAACAGGTGGCCGTTGCGGGCGTTGCGGGTCGGCATGACGCAGTCGAACATGTCGATACCGCGACGTACGCCTTCGACCAGATCCTCCGGCTTGCCGACGCCCATCAGGTAGCGCGGCTTGTCTTCCGGCATCCAGGTCGGCAGATAATCCAGTACGCCGATCATCTCTTCCTTCGGCTCGCCCACCGAGAGGCCGCCGATCGCCAGGCCATCGAAGCCGATCTCCAGCAGCCCTTCGAGCGAGCGCTTGCGCAGGTCGGGGTACATCCCGCCCTGAACGATGCCGAACAGCGCCGACGGGGAATCTCCGTGCGCGGCGCGAGAGCGGGCCGCCCAGCGCAGCGACAGTTCCATCGATTTCCGCGCCTCGTCTTCGGTGGCGGGGTAGGGAGTGCACTCGTCGAAGATCATCACCACGTCGGAACCCAGCGAGCGCTGCACTGCCATCGACTCTTCCGGCCCCATGAAGACCTTGGCGCCGTCCACCGGCGAGCGAAAATGCACGCCCTGCTCGGTGATCTTGCGCATTGCCCCGAGCGAGAACACCTGGAAGCCGCCGGAGTCGGTCAGGATCGGCTTTTGCCACTGGGAGAAGTCATGCAGGTCGCCGTGGGCCTCGATCACCTCGGTGCCCGGCCGTAGCCACAGGTGGAAAGTGTTGCCGAGGATGATCTCGGCGCCGATCGCCTCGACATCCTTAGGCGTCATGCCCTTGACCGTGCCGTAGGTACCTACCGGCATGAAGGCCGGCGTTTCCACCGTGCCGCGCGGGAAGGTCAGCCGGCCGCGACGGGCGCGACCTTCCTGGCCCAGTCGCTCGAATTTCATGAAGCATTCGTCTCGCATGGTGTCTCTCTTGATTTAACGCGCCCGAATCCGCGCGATTTAACGCGCCCGAAGCCGCGCGCAAAGCCTGTGATATGGACGCGCCCGAGGCCGCGCGCAAAGCCTGTGACATCGGCGCGCCTGACATCGCGCGCAAAACGTGTATGGTTCAGTTGCGTCTTATGACAACGCGCCCGAAGCCGCGTGCAAAGCGTTTGTGGATCAGTTGGGCTGGCGAGTCAAAAACATCGCATCGCCATAGCTGAAGAAGCGGTACTGCTCGGCGACGGCTTCCTGATAGGCACGCATCACGGTCTCGTAGCCGGCGAACGAGGAGACCAGCATCAACAGGGTCGACTCCGGCAGATGAAAATTGGTCACGAGCGCATCCACGCAGCGCCAGCGATAGCCGGGGTAGATGAAGATATCGGTCTCGCCGCGGTAGGGTACCAGTTCACCGCTTTCGCTCTGGCTGGCGGTTTCCAGGCAGCGCACGCTTGTCGTGCCGACGGCGACCACCTTGTTGCCGGCCGCGTGAGCGCGGTTGACCTGCTCGCAGACCGATTCATCGACTTCCAGCCACTCGCTGTGCATGTGATGTTCGCGAATGTCGTCGACGCGCACCGGCTGAAAGGTGCCGGCGCCGACATGAAGCGTGACGAAGGCCGTCTCGACACCTTTGGCGCGCAGGGCTTCCATCATCGTCTCGTCGAAGTGCAGCCCGGCGGTGGGGGCGGCCACGGCGCCTTCGCGGCGGGCATAGACGGTCTGGTAGCGCTCGCGGTCCGTCAGTTCGTCCTCGCGGGTGATGTATGGCGGCAACGGCATGTGGCCGTGCTGCTCGAGTAGGGCGATCAATGGTGTCTCGCCCAGGAAACGCAGTTCGAACAAGGCGTCTCGGCGGCCCTCGACGACGGCATGTATATCGCCCTCGAAGATCAGCTCCGTGCCTGGCTTGGGCGATTTGCTCGAACGCAGATGAGCCAGCCCGCGATGGGCGTCCAGCGGGCGTTCCAGCAGCATCTCGACCTTGCCGCCGCTCGCCTTCTGGCCGAACAGGCGTGCTGGAATCACGCGGGTATCATTGAATACCACCACATCGCCGGGTTCGAGCCTCGACAACAGATCGGGGAAGCGAGCATGTTCCAGCGCACCGGATTCACCGTCGACGCACAGCAGGCGACAGTCGGTTCGCTGTTCGGAAGGGTAACGAGCGATCAGCTCGTCGGGCAGATCAAAATGAAAATCGGCGCGCTGCATGGCGTAGGTCGCGTATCGGCTCGAATCAGGATGGTCGGGTAGCGTTCGAAAGGGCGCCATCATAAAGCACCCGACCGATTAAGTCAGCGTGGTGATTGACGCCGGGCCAAGCGTCCGTATAATGCCTCCCCGCTGCCGGCGTGGCGGAATTGGTAGACGCAGCGGATTCAAAATCCGCCGCTGGAGACAGTGTGTCGGTTCGAGTCCGACCGCCGGCACCATTCCAACCCTTCAATTGCTCTCTATTTATCCTTTCCTCATGAGAGCGATATGAGCACTCGAACCTGTAGGCTGAAGTGACACATATCGTGACGCTCGCCTTCCTTCGCCGCGACTGTGACACATTCAGATTTCTCTCTTCCCATCCGATGACTTTTCCCGAACCCGGCTTCAACCGCTCTTTTCATATCTCTGTGCAAGAGCTGAGCATCTTCAGCGCGCGCATGAAGTTGCCAAAGTCCTCCTGAGCTACTTGGCTGCCCTGGTTATATTGAAATAGCCATCCTCGCGGAAAGTAAGATCGCAACCAGGAAGTTTGTGAGCTATTGAGCTATACAGAGTGGCAGATTGCTTATCAGGCAGGAGGCCATATGACTCGTACAGCACGTATCGAACCCATCAAGGAAGAAACACAAGAGAGCATTATCGTGTCTGGCTGGCGCGTGGTAGACGTCACGGATCCCAATGGGAAGCGCGAGATTTCTCGGCATGAGACCGAGCCGCAAGCTATTGAAGCCGCTCGCAATTACGAACGCGAGACTTCCAGCGAGCCTGGATCACAGCCGGACGATACTCAGGACTACGACGGTTCGGAACTTCCTCGCGACTAGCTATGAGGCATGATGGCTAATATCCCAGCATCGGCAATTCGGCGATGTTTTGTTGATGCCTCATAAGACCCGATCCATGACGAATGGCGCAGCGCCAATCGATAACGCGGTGTGGTAGGTTATCAAGAGTCAGGCTACGGAGATTACAGGGTGATACTCTCGTACCCCATGATTCTTGGTTCGATTACCCTACCTGCTTTGGCGGTCGGCTTCATTACCTATGGCGTCAGCAGCCAGGTGCATGGAGATTCGGATATCGCATTTCACAGCAGCATATTGGCAGCTCTCCTGGCGATCGTCTCGATATCCATAGCGCTGGTGATTTTTCACGGGTTTGGTTTCATCGGTTTGTAATGGAACCCTAACCAAGTGCCAGTCATACCTTTCGTTCTGCGACTAAAACCTTATAGAGATAAATTCAAACGCTCGTTAGATTGCGGCTACGGATCTTTATGGAGCGATGTCGATGCGACAGCCGTGGCGGCAGGGCCCTCAATCCTTATTTCCTCGTTATCGATGGAGACATTTCCCGAAGCTTTCGAGATGGCTGGTCATGACACCGCTGCTCGGTTTGATCTGGGTAACGGTGGCGGTCGCGCAAATGCCGGATTCAACGCTGTTTTCGCTGATGCAGCGGTGGGGCAACGTCGAATATCAGATGCAGGGCGATGCGCAGTTGAAGGCGTTCGAGGACCTTGCCGACGAAGCCGATGCGTTGGCCCGCAGCCAGCCTGAGAATCCCCATGTCTTGACGGCTCAGGGCGTCGTCCTGGCCTCTTTCGCCAAGGCGAAGGGCGGGCTGGGGGCGCTGGATCTGGCCAAGCGGGCTCGCACGGTGCTGGAAAAGGCGATCTCCCTCGACCCACAGGGGGAAAGTGGCTCGGCTTACGTGACGCTGGGCGCGCTCTACCAGCATGCCCCGGGCTGGCCGATCGCTTTCGGAGACTCGGACAAGGCCCGGGAGCTCCTGCACAAGGCGGTCAGCATTCGTCCCGATGGAATCGATACCAACTTCTATTACGCCCAGTTCCTCGAGGAGCAGGGTGAGGCTGCCGAGGCGTTGACGTACGCCAAACGCGCCGTCGATGGCCAACCTCGGGCCGGCCGTCCCTCCGACGAGGCGCTGCGGCAAGAGGCCGGGCGCTGGCTGGCCGAGCATCAGTAAGCGCTACCCAGTGCAGAGCGGCCTTGAGAAGCGGCCCAGGCCGATAGTCCAGCGCGCGCTTTCGTTGATCTATTCATCCGAGCGATCCTGTCATCCGAGCGATCCTGTCTGGTGGCGTCTCCTGTTCGATGGTGTCGTCGCCGATCCGCCTGATTGGCGCGAACTTCCGTGAGTTCTGATTGAAGCAGGTGCTAGCCTGGCTTCCGCGTGAAACCTGCCGCATCGCACGGAAGTGTTGAAGCCCCCATCATGGCTGCCGGAAATGCCAACTGCCGGCGAAACAGGACGGCAGCGGTTGGAATCGGTTCGCGGTGCCGCAATAATGAGGCTCCTGTTCCCAGGCAAGGAGCCGCGACATGGATCGTGAGATCGACCGGGTCAATCGTTTCGATGCCAAGGATATCGAGCGACTCGAAGATCAATCGCTGTACTCGGGCTTCTTTGGCCTGGAGAAGCGTCGCCTGCGTCATCGTCGGTTCAATGGCGAGTGGGGCGAGGCCATCGATCGAGAAGTTCACGTTCGCCGGGATGCGGTCGGCGTACTACTCTACGATCCGATTCATGACCATGTCGTGCTGGTCGAGCAGATCCGCGCCGGCGCTTTGGACGATCCGATCTCGCCGTGGAAGCTGGAGCCGGTCGCCGGACTGGTGGAGCCCGGCGAGACACCGGCGGATGTCGCGCGCCGCGAAGCGCAGGAAGAAGCGGGTTGCGATATCGGTGAACTGATCGAGCTCCATCGCTATTATCCGAGTCCTGGCGCCTGCACCGAGCAGGTCACGCTGTTCTGTGGCCTGATCGACAGCACGGGGCTCGGCGGCATACACGGCGTCGAAAACGAACACGAAGACATTCTGGTTCACGTCATGTCGTTTCCCGAGGCATGGGATCGACTGATGGCGGGACAATTGGACAATGCCATGGCGTTGATTGGCTTTCACTGGCTGGCACGCGAGCGCGCCACACTGAGAGCCAAGGCCTGAAGCGAGAGTCGGTAGCACAGCAGTGGCGGCAAGTCGTCGACGATCACCTGCGGCTGCGCCGGACACTCGAGCTGACTGGAGGCCGTCATGCGCCAGGAGAACACCATGAGAAAGACCGCTTACGTCACCGATCTCAAGACGCTTCAGGCGGAGTGCAGCAGCAATTATCTGCGGCTGTGCCGTCTCGTCATGGATATGGAGCCGGGTGACATCAAGGAAGTGCCGCTGGCGGGCGAACACGCACGCTTCGGTACTCTGTGGTTCGAGGTGCTCGAGCAGGCGCCGTACACCACGGTTGCGCGGGTTTCCCAGACCGGCGTGCTGGACAGCTTCGTCGATTCGCCGCGGATGACGGTGCATCTCTACCACGATGCGGACATGGCGGAAGTGACCGACTTTCAGCGTCAACGCCATTTCCAGGGTCGCTATCGCTATCCCAACCCGCAGATGCATCAGCCCGATGAAAAATTGCAGCTCAACCGCTTTCTGGGGGAGTGGCTGCAGCATGGGCTGGCGCACGGTCACGCCGTCGACGTACCGGAAACGCCTTGATGCGCCTGATCCAGATCACCGATTGTCACCTGTTGGCCGACCCTCGAGGCACGTCGCGCAAGGGGTTTCCGCTGCGCCAGTTGCAGGCGGTCGTCGAGCGCGCCAGGGCGCTGCGGCCCGATATTCTGCTGGTCACCGGCGATATTGCCGAGGATGAGACACCTGCTGCCTATCGCCACGCCAGCCAGGCCTTCGCGGCCGTGGGGTGCCCGTGGTTCTGGATCCCCGGCAACCACGATCAGCCGGAGCTGATGGAAGAGTGCCAGCCTTTTCACGAAGAGCTCGATCTCGACGGTTGGCGGGTGTTGTTGCTGAACTCTCGGATCAGCGGTCAACCCGGCGGAGAATTGGGGCAGGACCAGCTGCAGCGGCTGGCGTGGCAGCTCGAGGCGGACGATCGCCCGACGCTGGTCGCGCTGCATCATCCGCCGCTGGATATCGGTTCGGTGTGGATGGACGCCATCGGTCTGAAGGACCGGGACGCGCTGTGGCAAACGCTCTCGCCCTATTCGCAGGTCAAGGCCTTGATCTGTGGTCATATCCATCAGGCGTTTGCCGCCTGGCAGGGCGTCGTGGCCGTCTATGGGTGTCCGTCGACCTCGGATCAGTTCCTGCCGAAGAGCCACGAGTTCGCGATCGACGAGGCGGCGCGGCCCGGTTTACGTGTCGTCGATCTGCGCGGCGAGTCGTTGTCGACCTGGATCGAACGCGTCGATCTCTAGCTGTTTATAACCAAAAACGCTTTTTGGATCATCTTTGATTCTTTGACGTTATTACCGAAGTCTCGCTAGGGTTGACTCCCAGAGAAGCCCATATTCTGTTTTGCCATCTGATTTCAGAGGGCGACCGTGAGACATCGACCATGACAGCTCCTATCGTCAGCGCTCAGCGCCAGACCCATCTCAAGCAGCTCGAAGCCGAGTCCATCCATATCATCCGCGAGGTTGCCGCCGAGTTCGGCAATCCGGTGATGCTTTACTCCATCGGCAAGGACTCCTCGGTGATGCTGCACCTCGCACGCAAGGCGTTCTATCCCGGGCCGCCGCCGTTCCCGCTGATGCACGTCAACACCACCTGGAAGTTCAAGGAAATGATCGAGTTCCGCGACCGGATGGCCGCGGACGTCGGGATGGAGCTGATCGAGCACATCAACGAGGAAGGTCGCGCCGCCGGCATCAACCCGTTCGACCACGGCAGCGCCAAGTACACCGACATCATGAAGACCCAGTCGCTCAAGCA
>NZ_MCAP01000001.1:0-135525 GCF_001858555.1 Salinicola sp. MIT1003 | reverse complement strand
TCGGGATGATCAGCCCGGTGGCCTTCGAGGCCCGAATGATCGCTTAAGTCGGTGTCCACCAACGCTGGGCAAGATCACCCATTCGCTTCGACGAGTTTAAGCCCGAGCAAGACTGGTGGGGCAGTGAGGACAACGACTTTGCCGACCGCGTAGAGAACGAATTCGCTTGGAAGGTGGATTTTAAAGCCAAGCGTGAGCAAGCCGAGGCCGCTGCCAAGCCGCATTGGGATCGTTCCGAAGCACTGAACTTTGAGGCGAGCACGCTGGAAAACCGCATGCGCGACCTGCGTGGTTCTATCAGGGGCGTCAGCGACGCCGCGCAGCGCAAGCCGGTAGAAGATGAGTTCGATACCCTTCGCGCCCAGGCCGAAGGCCTGCGCTTGCAAGCCCGCGACGCTCAGGCCGCGGGTGATCGCCTCTACTGGCCTATCTACAACTTGGATGAAACGAACCCGCGCAGCCCAAAGGAACTACCGGACGACCCCGATAAGTTGCTCACTGCATATAAGGTCTTGCTTGGCCAGATCGAAGAAACAGAGAACCGCCTGAAGAGCGAACTCACCGCTGCGCTGGCGCATCATTTCGTCACTGAGGAAGCCTGATGGACGCGCAGCAGTTTCTGGCGGCGTTTGGACATATCGCCAATGCGCAGGGGGGAATCGCTCAGCTCCGGCAGATGATCTACCAACTGGCGGTTGCCGGCTCGCTTACACCGCGTGGCGATAACCCGGAGGACGTTGATCAGCTTCTTTCCAGCATCGAGCAAGAGCGGGAGCGACGAATCCGAGCAAAGAAATACAAGCGGATGCTTAAGCTTGAAAGCGAGCCGATCAGACAGCCTCACGGCTTTGTACTTCCTGCAACTTGGCGTTGGTCTCGTTTGCTCGACATCGGTGAGATCAATCCTCGTAACGTGGTATCGGACGATCAACTGGCTGCCTTCTTACCGATGAGTGGTGTACCCCAGCTACATAAAGCGCCCGTTGTTACCGAGACCAAACGCTGGGGCGAGATAAAGAAGGGCTACACCCACTTTGCAAATGGCGATGTGGTGCTGGCCAAGATCACGCCCTGCTTTGAAAACGGCAAAGCAGCAGCTATTGAGAACCTGCCTGGCGATGCGGGTATCGGTGCTGGAACAACCGAACTTCAAGTATTCCGGCCCATCCATACAGGCGTTTTGCCAAGCTATGTCTACCTGTTTCTGCGGTCTCCACTGTTCACGGTCGAAGGCGAGAAAAACATGACTGGAACCGCTGGCCAGAAGCGCGTGCCCACGGATTACTTTGCGACTCGAGCCTTTCCGCTGCCGCCTACTAAAGAACAATCTCGCATTGTTGCCAAAGTCGATGAGCTGATGGCCTTGTGCGACCAGTTGGAACAGCAGCAGCAAGGCCGCCGCAAACTGCAGAATGCCCTGCGTGAGTCTACCTTGCAGGCTCTCGCCAGCGCCCAAAGTCCGCACGAACTGCAAAACGGCTGGGAGCGGTTGGAGACTAGCTTCGGGTACTTGTTCAGCGAGCCGGAAGATGTGAGGGATTTCAAGGGGCTGATTCTCGATTTAGCTGTAAGTGGTCTTTTGTTGCCAGCCTCAAATACGACCACTTCCGCAGCAGACTTGATCGAGCAAATCGCAAATGCTCGAATCGAATGGGCGAAGGTCGCTGAAGAGCAGGAAAAGAAGGAGGCGGCCGCGATGCTGAAAAAGCTGCGAACGCAACAGATCACAGCCCCAAGTTCTCCATTGCCTGAGCATTGGTGCTGGGCATCTTTACTGCAGGTGGCTCAAGCAGTTGTGGATTGCCACAACAAAACAGCGCCATATGTAGCAGAGGGTATTCATCTTGTCCGCACCTCGGACATTCGCGATGGGAAAATGGATCTCGGCAAGACCAAGAAGATTTCAGAAGAAACCTATGACTATTGGGCGAGGCGCATGCCTCCCAGGGCAGGCGATGTTTTCTTCACACGTGAAGCCCCGATGGGGGAGGCTGCCATAGTTCCTGAAGGGGAGCGGGTATGCCTTGGACAGCGAACAATGCTCATCCGTCTGTTTCCAGAGCTGTTCAGCAACCGATACCTGCTTTATGTCATTCAGAGCCCAAATTTTCAGTCTCGAATGACTGAGGCTGCCATCGGTATGACGGTCAAACATCTCCGTGTAGGTGGGGTCGAAGATTTGGTTGTTCCTGTTCCTCCACGAGCTGAGCAAGATCAGATTGTTGAAATTGTCGATAGCTTGTTTGAGTTGTGCGATCGTCACGTGGAGTACCTTGGTAAGAGTCGTCGTGTTGCGACAAACCTTTCAAGCGCTGCTGTCGCTACCCTCACCGGTATCGCCTACGAACAAGAAGAGGAGCCCCCTGTGAAAGCCCCGCAAACCGAACTTATCGCACCGCTACGCTTGAGCACTCCTCCCGAAGTCAAGGACCGGGCTCCACTTGCGACCCTCCTGGCGCGCCACAACGGCGAAATGTCGGCCCGTGACCTATGGCAACGCTTCGGCGGTGAGATCGACGCCTTCTATAGCCAGCTAAAAACCGAAGTGGCGCACGGCTGGATTGCTGAGCCAGAGGTGGCCGAGATGCGGGAAAAGGCCGCCGAAGCGGCAGGTGCTTGACGATGCAGCTTAGACTCTTGACCATCCCGCATTTCCGTAACCTGCAAGATGTGGTAATCAATTTCAC
This sequence comes from Salinicola sp. MIT1003, assembly GCF_001858555.1. Taxonomy (NCBI): domain Bacteria; kingdom Pseudomonadati; phylum Pseudomonadota; class Gammaproteobacteria; order Oceanospirillales; family Halomonadaceae; genus Salinicola; species Salinicola sp. MIT1003. Next base: position 132,838 of record NZ_MCAP01000001.1, on the reverse strand, counting down.
GACGCATCTCTCTCCCATGCCGGGTTCGGCAACCGATGCGGCACCCAAGTCCATCCGTAGCCATGCGCTGATCGGTCAGAATGGTACTGGTAAGTCTAATCTGATCGAGGCGCTGATCATTATCTTCCGCGATATCGATCTAGATCGCGATGCTGCCTTCGATTACACGCTTGAATATGAGATTCGCAGCCATGTCGTACGCATCCAGGCAGATATGGCCAAGCAGAAGCGTCCCTATGTGTGGGTGGATGGTGATCGTGTTAGTCAGAATTACCTCAATCAGAACGATCCACCTGGGAAGTTGCCGCGCGATGAGCGACGAGGCCCGCGCTTATTGCCGACGCATATCTTTGCCTATTACTCCGGCCGCAACGAGCGCATTGAGGCCTTGTTTCAAGAGCACCAGCGCCGCTTCAACCAGTTGCAGGAAATCACCACGGACGAGGTTTTACCCGAAAACCTGCTTGAGAATTTCACTGCCAGCGAGGCGGATATCCGCACGATTGAGGAAATCAAACGTCGCCGGGAGGCCCGACTTAAGCAGTCAGGGGATGATCGCCTGCGTCGCTTGTTCTACTGCCGAGGCGGCCATAGCCAACTTGTGTTGTTGGCCTGTTTGCTTTCAGATGACCCTGTGTTCCAGAAGGTTCTGAAGAACCTGCACATCGAGTCGCTGGAATCGGCTCTGTTCGTACTGAAAGAGCCGCACCGCCTGCGTGAAAAACGCCGCAATAGCAAATTTGACGAGAACGAGCTGAACGAGGGTGACCCGCGTTTCTGGTATGCACGTGGCAACGTGGTGAGCGAGTTCCTCGACAAGTTATGGCAGGTGGCCTGGGCCCCTATCGAGCAGGAAACCACTAAGAGGATCGACTTCCGCGGCCGCACCGAGAAGCAACGCCAGCTCTACCTGTTTGTACCTGATCACGCCAGGCTCAAGCAACTGGGGGAGTTGGCGGGTGGAACTGATAGCTTTTTCCGCTATGCCGAGGGGGCCTACATTGGCGACCTGATCGATGAAGTGCGCATCACGGTAAGGAAGCGCGACGAGCATGGCGGCAAGGTGAGCTTCACCCAGCTATCCGAAGGCGAGCTTCAGATGCTGACCGTACTGGGCCTGATGCGTATTACGCGCGAGGATCATTGTCTGTTTCTGCTGGATGAGCCAGATACGCACCTGAATCCGATCTGGAAACTGCGCTACTTCGACGATATCGAAGGTGTACTGAGTGCTGATGAGAGCAAGCTAATGCAGGGTGAGTCGCAGATTCTCATTACCACCCATGATCCGATAATGGTGGGAAGTCTCAAGCGTGAACAGGTGCATATCTTGCGCCGAGAGAAAGACCGTAGTGTAGTAGATATACCCGACGAACACCCTCAGGGTATGGGTGTAACGGGACTACTTAAGAGTGACTTGTTTGGGCTTTCATCCACTTTAGATGTTGAGACCGAGCGACGGCTGCTTCGGCGAAACGAGCTATTTGTAAAATCGCCGAGGACATTGGAAGAAGAGGTCGAGCTGAGCAGACTCTCCACAGAGTTAGCAGATTTGGGGTTCTCCACTTCTGACTTTCGCGATCCCGATTATGCACTTTTTGTGCGCAAGATGGCGCAACATCGCAATTTCCGTAAGCCGGCGCTTAGCGATGAAGAACGTGCCGAACAAGATCAAATTGCGGATGATATCATTGACGAAATCCTGCGCGAGGAGGCAGGTGAATGATCTTTATCGACCTCGAACATAGGAAGCCAACAGATACTGATATTCCTGGCTGGAAGCCATGGACTCAGGAGCAGTGGGGCGCATGGTTGGAAAAATCTCAACAGTTAGTCTCTGATATGGCGATGTTAGAGGAGGCTGGAAAGCGTAACGAGAGAAACGCGCTAATTGATGCTAATAGAGAACACTGGGGATCGCTTAAAGAATGGCTATCAGCCCTTTCAGGAGGGAAATGCTGGTTCTCTGAAGTGCGTGAGTTGTACTCACACTACGACGTGGAGCACTTCCGTCCGAAGAAGGAGGCGAAGGCGCTGGACGGCATTAAGCGGGATGGTTACTGGTGGCTGGCCTTTGATTATATGAATTTCCGCCTCTGTGGCAATGTCGGTAATCGTAAGAAAGGAGGTTGGTTTCCACTACAGCAGGGATCTTTATGTTCCTCCTTTAACAACCCCTGCGAAGATTCAGAGTCTCGTTATTTACTGGATCCTATTGATGATGACGATGTGTCATTGATTGCCTTTGACGAAGAAGGAAAAGTGATTCCTGTACCGGGTTCCTCTGACTGGGAGCAAGAGCGTGTAATTGAGACAGTGAAACGGCTAAAGTTAAACGAACATGTAATTTTGGCTGAAGAAAGACGAAAGATATGGCAAAAGGTCGATGCACTGATTGAAGATTTTTATGCTGCCAAGGCTAAATGCTCTCGTGGTAACAATCCAGCGGCCAAGGCGAAGTTATTAGAGGTTCGCTCTCAAGTACGTGAGATGACTGACCGTTCTGCTGAGTTATCTGCGGTTGCTAAATGTTGTATTCAGATGCGCAATCAACCGCAGCTAACGAGGTTAATTGCTTAACTGGAATAGCATCCGAGACCGGTGAACCACACGAGTAAAAGGACGACGCTTTATCGGCCCGCCAAGTGCGGCTGAACCCGGATGAAGATGTCCTACCAGTGGCTTGCTTGTCTGCCCATCATTAAAATTCCTTTCTGCATGGAACGCTTGCCTTCAACTTCACTTTTGTTGGCTTTCTGGGTGACTCCTTTCCTTGGCGGCTTGCCGCGCGGACAAAGGCGGTCGGGGATTGGCCGAGCGCCTTGCGGAACATGCTGGAAAAGGCGCCGGGGCTGTCGTAGCCGAGTTCCAGCGCGGTACGGGTAACGGAACTACCGGCTAGCAGTCTGGGAACGGCGGCCATCAGGCAGGCCTGCTGGCGCCATACGGCGAACGACAGGCCGGTCTGCTGACGGAACAGGCGATTGAAGGTGCGTTGGCTGCGGTGCAGTTGCTTCGCCCACTCCTCGGGTAGGCTACGGATATGCGGCTGGGCGAGGAAGTCCCTGCAAAGGCCCGCCAGTTCGGGATCCTGGGGCAAAGGCGCAAAAAGTGGCAGCGAGGCCGATAGTTGCAGCTCGTACAGCAGGAGTTGGGCCAGGGCGCCATCGCGACCGCTCTCGTCATAGAGCGCGGGCATGTTGGCCGAAGCCAGCAGTAGATGATGCAGCAGCGGCGACACGACCAGCACCTCGCAGCTGCGGGAGGGGCGTGGCGCCGCAACCGGTTCGATATACAGGCTGCGGGTACTGACGCCGTTCATCCGCACCCGGTGCCGCTTGCCCGCCGGCAACCAGACGCCGCTGTAGGGCGGTACCATCCAGGTGCCGTCATCGGTGTCGACTTCCATCAAGCCTGTCATGCCGTAGAGAAACTGGGCACGGCGATGGGTATGAAAGTCGAGCAGGGTGTCGGGACTGTAGTCGGTGCCGATGGCCACGACGGGCCGGGCCACATGATCCACGTCCGCCAGCGGGATATTGCGCATCGTCGTCAACCTGGCCGAAACACGACGATTATTGGCCAACCGGCGAATGTCGGCCACCCCTTATCGGAATATCGTTCCTGTCGTTGGATTTCTTGGGAGTGTTCCGGTGTATAGCGTATTGCTTATCTGCGGCGGACTGGCCGGCATGACGACCGTGCTGTTCGGTTTCGGTGGCGGTTTCGTCGTCGTTCCCTTGATGGTTACCTTGCTGATTGCCGTCCACGGGCCGGATAGCGCGACCGGCCAGGCCGCCATGCATATCGCGGTCGCCACTTCGACCGCACTGATGATCTTCTCCGCCTCTCTATCGACATGGCGTCACCATCGGCGGCGAACCGTGCAATGGCATCTGGTGCGTCCGCTGGTGGGTTATATCGCCATCGGTGCCGTGCTCGGGGCGGCAGTGGCGGTCTCGGTGAGTGGAGAGTGGGTGCGCTGGCTGTTCATCGGCTATCTGGCGATCACGATTGCGGATGCCATTCTGCGGCCGGGCTTCCTGCATCAGGCGAGTGGGGAGGTTCGCCCCATGGGCCGCCTGGTGACGGCGATAACGGGCAGCTTCATCGGTATCGTTGCGGCCTTTCTGGGGGTTGGTGGCAGCGTGATGACCGTGCCGCTGATGCGCCGCAGAGGGGCCAGCATGACGGCCGCCACGGCAATGGCCAATCCGTTGTCGTTGCCCATGGCGATCAGTGGCACCGCCACCTATGTGCTGTTGTCGGTCGGCGATACCCCGCTGGGCGCCTGGTATGCGGGGTATGTGGATCTGCGCGCCTTGCTGGCGCTGGCGGTGGGGTCGTGGCTCGGTATCCGCCTGGCATCGCTGGGGATCGGGCGCATTCCCGATCGCGTTCATGCCGGGGTCTACCTGCTGCTGCTGACGGGCGTGCTGGCGGTGATGGTCGTCATGCGCTGAGTCTCGCCAACGACTTCTCCCCGCCTGATGCTAGCTCCGCCAAAGGCGACTGGAACGTGGTGATTCTGATCTCTGGCGGATAATTCGTCGCAGAGTGCGTGATATGGTCCTTAGACGCCAACGCATCTGGATCAAGCCAACATGAGCGAACAACCACAAATTCTGATTTACGAAGATGCCCAGAAGGCGGTCGACGTGCGTCTGGACGAAGGCCGCGAGACGGTATGGCTGACGCAGCGACAGATGAGTGAGGTATTCGAGACATCGGTCGATAACGTCAGTCTTCACCTAAAGAATATTTATGCCGATGGCGAGTTGGATGAGAGCGCAACTACCGAGGAATCCTCGATAGTTCGTCAAGAAGGCCAGAGGAAAGTAAGGCGGCTTGTTCAACTCTACAACCTCGATGCCATCATCTCAGTCGGTTATCGCGTCAATTCTCGGCAGGCTGTTCGCTTCCGCCAATGGGCTACGCGTGTCCTCCGCGAGCATCTCACTCAGGGCTGGACGTTGCACCAGCAACGTTTCGAGGCCAACGCGCGGGAGCTGGAGGCGGCAATGGCGCTGGTGCGCAAGGCGGCGCACAGCTCGGCGTTGGATCTGCCGGGCGGTCGCGGGGTGGTGGATATCGTGGCGCGTTATGCGCAGACGTTTTTGCTGTTGCAGCGCTATGACGAAGGGCTATTGAGCGACCCTGAGGTGCAGGCGGGCGGCCGGCTCCCTTCATTGGAAACGGCGAGATCGGCGCTGAACGAGCTGAAAGCGGAACTGATGGGGCGGGGAGAGGCAACCGAGCTGTTTGCGAGGGATCGTAGCGATGGGTTGGCCTCACTGCTCGGCAATCTTGACCAGTCTGTCTTCGGCGAGCCGGCTTACCCGAGCATCGAGTCGAAAGCCGCGCATCTGCTCTATTTCGTGATCAAGAATCATCCGTTCGCCGACGGCAACAAACGCAGTGCGGCCTTTTTGTTCGTTGACTTCCTGCATCGCAACGGGCGCTTGTTATCGGCGACGGGAGAGCCGGTCATCAATGATGTCGGTCTGGCGGCGTTGACGCTGCTGGTCGCGGAATCCGATCCGGCCAACAAGGAGACGATGATTCGCCTGATCATGAACATGCTCGCTAACGACTTCTCGTCCACCTGACGATGCTCGGCGCCAATCCCAAAAAATCGTCGCTCGTCCGCTCTAGTGTCGCATCATGAATCCTCTTCATGATTAGCTGAAATCATATCGCTTTTCATGCATCTACAGGCTCTGGCATAAAGAGCGCATCCGCTTCGACGACAGGCGCTGTGGCGCCTGTGGTCGATACGCCAGACAGGGTATTGGCAAACATTGCATTGAGGGGCGCTGGGCCTTCTGACGGTGCCAGCGCCTCTCTCGATAAACAGGGTGCTTGTTCGCGATGAGTCACGATTTCACATTCGATATCAAGAGCGTACGGTTCGACGAGCATTACCGTCCGGCCGAGAACACGCGCTCCACGACCAACTTCGCCAACCTGGCAAGAGGGGAGCGTCGCGAGGAAAACCTGCGCAATGCGCTGACGATGATCGAAAACCGTTTCAATGCCCTGGCGCATTGGGACAACCCCAGGGCGGATCGCTATGCCGTCGAGCTGGACATCATCACCGGTGAGCTGAGCGTGGGGGCCGAGGACGAGGACGACACCTTCCCGGCGATCGAGATGCTCAAGACGACGATCATCGACAAGCACGCCGACAAGCGCATCCCGGGCATGGGGGGGAACAACTTCTCCTCCTACGTGCGCGACTACGACTTCAGCGTGTGGCTGTCGGAGCACAACCGGGATCGAGCCGAATTCGGCATCCCGGAAGGGTTCGGCGATCTGCACGGCAAGCTGTTCAAGCGCTTTGTCGACTCCGATGCGTACCGGGCTTCCTTCCGCAAGGCGCCGGTCATCTGTCTCAGCGTCTCCAGCAGCAAGGTCTATTGCCAGACCGACAATCGCCACCCGGTGCTGGGCGTGGAGTACGAAAACGACGCGTCCTCGCTGACGGATTTCTACTTCGGCAAGATGGGCCTGCAGGTGCGCTACTTCATGCCGCCGCATGCCGTGGCGCCGCTGGCGTTCTATTTCTCCGGCGATCTGCTCTCCGATTACACCGATCTCGAACTGATCAGCGCCATCAGCACCATGGAGACGTTCCAGAAGATCTATCGCCCCGAGATCTACAACGCCAATTCGGTGGCCGGCAAGATCTACCAGCCGAGCCTGGAGCATCAGGACTATTCGCTGACGCGCATCGTCTACGACCGCGAGGAGCGCAGCCAGCTCGCCGTCGAGCAGGGCAAGTTCACCGAGCGGCACTTCATCAAGCCCTACCGCCAGGTGCTCGAGCAGTGGTCGGCCAACTATTCCCTTTGATCGCCCGTTCCAACGACTCTTTTTGGTCAACCCGTTACAACGACACCCTTTGATCAACCCATTATTAAGGTCACTTTTGCATGAAGACTTTGTTGCCCACGTCGACGGCCGGTAGCCTGCCCAAGCCCGCCTGGCTGGCCCAGCCCGAGACGCTCTGGTCTCCCTGGAAACTGCAGGACGAGGAACTGGCCGAGGGCAAGCAGGATGCATTGCGGGTGTCTCTGCACGATCAGCAGCACGCGGGCATCGATATCGTCAGCGACGGCGAACAGACCCGCCAGCACTTCGTCACGACCTTCATCGAGCACCTGAGCGGCGTCGATTTCGAAAAGCGCGAGATCGTCAAGATCCGTGATCGCTACGACGCCAGCGTACCCTCGGTGGTCGGCCCCGTGGCGCGGGAGAAGCCGGTCTTCGTGGAGGATGCCAAATTCCTGCGCCAGCAGACCGACCAGCCCATCAAGTGGGCGCTGCCGGGCCCCATGACCATGGTCGATACGCTCTATGACGGCCACTACAAGAGCCGCGAAAAGCTGGCCTGGGAGTTCGCCAGGATCCTCAACCAGGAAGCCCGCGATCTGGCCGCCGCCGGTGTGGATATCATTCAGTTCGATGAGCCCGCCTTCAACGTCTTCTTCGACGAGGTGAACGACTGGGGCATCGCCGCCCTGGAGAAAGCCATCGAAGGGGTCGAATGCGAGACCGCCGTGCATATCTGCTACGGCTACGGCATCAAGGCCAACACCGACTGGAAGAAGACCCTGGGATCGGAGTGGCGCCAGTACGAGGAGATCTTCCCCAAGCTGCAGGCGTCGAACATCGATATCGTCTCGCTGGAGTGCCAGAATTCCCATGTGCCGATGGAGCTGATCGAACTGATTCGAGGCAAGAAGGTGATGGTGGGGGCCATTGATGTGGCCACCAACACCATCGAGACGCCGGAGGAGGTCGCCGATACCCTGCGCAAGGCGCTTCAGTTCGTCGATGCCGACAAGCTTTATCCCTGCACCAACTGCGGCATGACGCCCTTGTCCCGCCAGGTCGCGCAAGGCAAGCTGAAGGCTTTGAGCGCTGGCGCGGAGATCGTACGGAGAGAGCTCGCAGCTCGATAGCGGCTTTCTATCCTGCGAATGACGCGACGGTGGTCATGAATACTCTGGTCGGTGCGTTGGCAACGCGTTGCCGGCACCGGCCTTCAGCGTTCCCGAGAAACCTGCCATGACCAGCGTCGCGATCTTCGTCGACACCCAGAACGTCTATTACACCGTGCGCGAAGCCTACGGCAAACAGTTCGATTACCGCCGCTTCTGGGCGAGGGTGACGGCGAATCGGAAGGTGGTGACCGCGCGCTGCTATGCCACCGACAAGAATGATCCCAAGCAGCGCGGCTTTCAGAACACGCTGCGAACGATCGGCTTCGAGGTGAAGCTGAAGCCGTTCATTCAGCGCTCGGATGGTTCCGCCAAGGGCGATTGGGACGTGGGCATCACGCTGGATGCCATCGAGTACGCGGCACTTGCGGATGTGATCGTGCTGGTCTCCGGCGATGGCGACTTCGATCTGCTGGCAAAGAAAATCCGTGAGGTGCATGGCAAGCGGGTCGAGGTCTACGGCGTGCCCAAGCTCACCGCGAACTCCCTTATCCAGGCCGCAAGCCAGTTCATTCCGATCGAGGGCGATCTGCTGCTCGGTTGAGGCGTGGGTGTGGCGTCGAGGCAATTCCTGTGCGTGACTTCCTGTGCCTGACTTTCTGTGCATGCCATCGTGGCGCGACTGGAAGCCTGAGCCCCCCACCGGGGCCGATGTTGTGCGCTTGCCGACGCGTCCAGTTCAGGTGCTCGAACGCGCCCGGGCGTGATCCTCGCGGAAGCGTGCGTGATCGCGGTGCCTGCATCGTCCTCGGCGGCCAGCAACATGCGAAGGGCGGCCGCTTCTTTGAGCGAGCCGATCCTGGCGGGGAGGCGCCGCCGGGTTGGGCATGAATCCAGCCTCTGTTTATGGAGGTCACGATTCATTGTCGTTAACATGAGCCAAATTCAGTCGCCAACCCTTGCTCATGCTCAAAGCCAGTCTTCGTCGATATCTGACTCTGTGGTTCGCTGGACTGTCCCTGCTCACACTGCTGATCGTCGGTGTCTATGTGGGCCATATCGCAACCGAACAGGTGAAGCGCGCAAGTGGCAGCGCGCTGTCAAACGTTGCCGGGTCGACTGCTGCGCTGTTGGGCATGCAGTTGCGGGAACACCAGAAGGAAATCTCTCTGCTCGGCCACGACCCTCTTCTGGTGCGGGGCGATCTGGACGATCCCGACATATTGCGGTCGATGGAGCTGCGCAGTCAGTCCCGCGCCGAATATGCCTGGATGGGCGTTGCCGACACCGATGGCCGTGTGCGCCAGGCAGTGAACGATTTGCTGCTTGGTCAGTCGGTCGAAGCCCGCCCCTGGTTTCAGGCCGGATTGCGCGGCCCTTACACGGGCGACCCTCACGAAGCCTTGCTGCTGGCCAAAATGCTGCCGTCCAATGCCAACGGCGAGCCCCTGCGCTTCATTGATTTCGCCGCGCCGATCATCGATGACAAGGGCCGGGTCATCGGTGTCCTGGGCGCCCATGCCCACTGGAGCTGGGTGACTTCGATCATTGAATCTGCCGTGCTACGGGCCGGCACGACCCCTGACACGCAAGTGCTGATCGTCAACCAGGACGGTCTGGTCCTGTATCCCAAAAAGCTTGCGGGGCAGCAGCAGATTTTGCCCAAGAATGCCGCCGAGGAGCCGGCCTGGTCAGCGGACGAGGAGTACGTGAGCAGCATCGCGCCGGTGCCGATGTCGCTCGGTTCCGATCTCTCCTGGTCGGTCATGGTCCGACAGCCGCTGGACACCGCGTTGCAACCGGCGCATCACCTGCTCTACAAGCTGCTGGGATTGGGGGTGCTGGCGGCGTTTCTCTTTACCGCGGTGGCCTATTACCTAGCGCGGAACCTGAGCAAGCCGATCGAGCAGTTGGCGCGTGCCGCCAGGCAGGTACAGGACCAACGAACCGGCGTCTCTTTCCCGTTGCACCACCCCGTGCGGGAAATCTCGCAGTTGGGGCGCTCCCTGCAACGCATGACGGACTCCCTGCTGGGCAAGGAACGGGAGCTGCAGAAAGCCAACGCGTCGCTGGAAGCCACCGTCGCGCAACGGACCGAGGCCCTAACGCAGGCCAACGCCGAGCTGCTGCAACTGGCGACCCACGATTCGCTCACTGGTGTGCATAACCGCAGGTGTCTGGATGGAAAGCTGGAAGAGTGCAGCCAGCTTTTCAGACGAACGAACCGCAGCTTCGCCTTGCTGCTGATCGACGTCGATCACTTCAAGAGCATCAACGACAACTATGGTCACGCCACGGGAGACGATGTCCTGACCCGGCTTGCCCAACTGTTGAAGCGCAACACCCGCGCGACGGATTTCGTGGCCCGCTACGGCGGCGAAGAGTTTGCCGTGGTGCTGCCCTGCGGCGAAGACGACCGAGGCCCACAGGAGGCCGCCAGGAACATCCGTGCAGGCATCGCCGCCGCTACGTTCGACGTGGTCGGCAAGGTCACGGTCAGCATTGGCGGGGCGATAGCATATGCCTCCGATCCCGACGCCGTAGCGCTGATCGAACGCGCCGACCGGCAGCTCTATCAGGCGAAGCAGGCGGGCAGGAATCGGGTGGCCTTCGCGGAATGAGGCCGGCGGAGTCGTCACGATCAGTGGAGTCTGCGCTACGCGCGCCGCCAAGGTCGAGCGGACGTCCGTGGGCTACGCATGTCCTGTGCGATCGCTGACTCGTGGCCGTCTTGCGCTGAGTCTCGTCAACGACGCTTCCCTTGTCTGACGCACCGATGCATTCGACATGGGCGTTCGAATACGGCCCGCCCATGATTGCAGACGACGATAGAAGTTGACATTAATAACGCATCATCAAGAGCGGTATTCGCCGAGTTTACCCATGGGAATGGTGTGTAAATTCAGAAAGATAGGAGCCATAAAAAAAAGCACCTTGTCAAAGGTGCCTTCTATTGAAGACAAGGCGTTTCCAAGCACACATGCCAAGGGACGACGGGGACGTTTCCCTTGGCATGTCGCGGTGAATATTCACCTTACTTGCTTGAAGCTCTCTTGGTCAAAATCGAAGCTCTCTTGACCTTTCATTGAGCTCAGGAATTTCGGCCGCCACTGTTACTGTTATGGCCACCTTTCTTGCCGGCTTCAGAAGCTTTTTCGCGGTCATTGGCGAAGTTTCCACCACTATGCTCTCCGCCTTTCTGGCCAGCTTCGGAAGCTTTCTGGCGGTCATTGGCGAAGTTGCCACCGCTATGCTCCCCGCCTTTCTGACCCGCTTCGGACGCTTTCTGGCGGTCATTGGCGAAGTTGCCGCCGCTGTTTTGTCCGCCTTTATGACCAATTTCCTCGAAGTGCTCGCGATCGTGGCTTTCGGCGTTCGCTTTACCGCCTTTCTGGCCGATATTCTCGAAATGCTCACGATCATGGGTTTCGGCGTTGGCTTGCCCACCTTTATGGCCGATGTTCTCGAAATGCTCACGGTCATGGCTTTCGGCGTTGGATTGCCCGCCTTTCTGACCCGCTTCGTTGACGGACATACCTTTGTCTTCGTTACGCTTGCTAGTCATAAAAGCCTCCAGATCATCCAATGATCTTAGAAAATTTATCTGCGTTACATGGATATAGCGTGTGATAAACATGTAACCGTCTTGACCACGCTATGTGATCTAGACAGTGCTCAGAATAGACGGGCCATAGTTGTCAGCAAGCTCTCAATGAGGTTGGCGTTTTCCTAGGTTAAAGGGGCGGCGGCGATACAGAGACTCCGTCTTTTACTGCGGGCCACACTGCCTCATGGCGTTGCTGATCGATCTATGCGACTTCATTGATGGTTTGGCACGTTGATGTGACCAACCATCGTCTTTCGTCTGCTCCGTCGCTCGCTGACCGATACCTCCCGGCCAGATGCTCGAATGCCCCGGCTCACTGCAGGTCGGCCCGAGCCTTCCCCTCGGCCCGGGCACGGGCGAGCAGGGCTGCGCCCGCGGCTCGCAGCGTGACGCATGAAGTATGCAGCGCGGAACTCGTGTCTTCGATGGCGCCGAGGAAGCCATGACGCTGGGCATCACGGTCTCGGCAACCCAGGTCCGCTCGAGCGGAGCCCAGTTGAAGGAAGTAGGACGCTTGCTCGACGACGGGTCGATCCGCGTCGTCGTGGACAGCACCTACCCGCTTGCCGACGCTCGCAAGGCCCACGAACGCGCCGCCTAGGGCCATGTCCAGGGCAAGATCATCTTGGCCGTCGAGTAGAGAAAACGAGGGGCAGGCTGCGTCAGTTTCGGCATGCCAGTTTCGGCATGAAAGAGGGCCGCTGGACTTCGATTGTCATCGACTCGCCGGGGTCACCGGAGTATTTCGATCCGCCTCAATCGCGGCGCGGCGAAATCGATGAAGGCGCGGACCTTCGCGGCCGCGCGACGACCTTCCACATGCACGAGATGCACCGGCAGCGGGGCGGGCTCGTGACCTTCCAGCACGGTCTGGAGCGTGCCGGCCTCGAGATCGGGCCCGACCTGATACGACAGCACGCGACACAGGCCCCAGCCTCGCCTGGCGATATCGATGGCCGCGGCCAGGCTGCTGACCGTGAGTCGAGGATTCACCCTGACGCCATGCGCCCCATCCCGCCCGAGCCGCCACTCGTTGAGGGGAGGCGTGGAGCCGCTCGAGACGATGCGATGAGAGACGAGATCGCTCGGCGTCTGCGGGCGTCCCCGCGTGGCGAAATAGTCCGGCGAGCCGCAGATGACGCGGCGAACCTGGCCGATCCGGACGGCGGAGAGCTCGGATGCGGGCAGGTGGCCGATGCGCACGGCAATATCGAAGCCTTCCTCGACCAGGTTGACGATGCGGTCGACCATCAGCACGTCGGCGCGAACCCGGGGATAAGCATCCAGAAACTCGGTCAGCAGCGGCGCGACATGGATTCGCCCGAATTCCTGCGGGCAGGTGATTCGCAGTTGCCCGACGGGCGTATTGGCCGCGCCCGAGGCCATGTAGTCGGCGGCCTGCAGATGCGCGAGGATTTCCCGCACTTCCCCGAGATACGTCCGGCCGACCTCGGTCAATCTGACACGTCGCGTCGAACGGGTGAAAAGCCGGGCGCCGAGGGCAGTCTCGAGCATGTTGATGGCACGCGTTGCGGAAGGTGCGCTGAGCCCGGTGGCGCGGGCGCCCTTGGCGAAGCTTTCGGCGTCGGCGACCGCGACGAAGACATTCAGGGCCTGAAGGCGATCCATGGTGTCTCGCTGGGTTCGAGCTAAACGATAGTTTTAGAATACAAAACAGTTCCTTTCAGAATAACCCTATTCTTTCGCCTTTGGTGAGGTTCTAGAGTAAACGGCTTCGATAACCCACTCATCATCACGATGAAGGAGCCTGTCATGTCGAACGCCGAGCTTGAAACCAACGCTCTCGACGACCAGTCCGTGACGCTGTATCGCCACCCCAAATCGGGCCACTGCCACCGTGTCGAACTGATGCTGGCCCTGCTCGAGGTGCCCTACGACACCGTCGATCTCGATATGGCCAATGGCGCCCACCGCGAGCCCGACTATCTGAAGATCAGCCCGCTGGGGCAGGTGCCGGCGATCGAGGACAACGGCATCACGCTTTCGGATTCCAACGCCATCATCACCTACCTGGTCGAGCGCTACGGTGATCCTGCCCTCTGGATCGGTACCGAGCCGCTCGAAAAGGCTCAGGTGCAGCGCTGGCTCTCGATTGCGGCGGGCGAGATCGCCGCCGGCCCCTGTGCTGCGCGTCTCGTCACTGTGTTCGATGCGCCGCTCGATCATGAGGCGGCGAAGGCCAAGGCGCATGCCTTGCTGGTGATGATGGACGCCCACCTCGAGGGTCGCGACTGGCTGGCGGCTGATCGGCCGACGCTGGCCGACATCGCCGGCTACAGCTATATCGCCCACGCGCCGGAAGGCGGCGTCGGTCTCGCCGACTATCCGCACGTTCGGGCCTGGCTGGCGCGCATCGAAGCACTGCCACGCTTTATCGGCATGGCCCGCTCGCCGGCGCTGGCCTGAATCGCGGACGTTCGAACGGAGCCGGTCATGACACTCGAAACGATGCCCTTTCAAGAAACGCCCTTTCAAGAGACGCCCTTTCAAGAGACGCCATTCCACGCAGGCGAGCTCGAGGCGCAACGGTGCGCCGGGGTGGAGAGTATCGCCAGTTCGGCCGGCAGCTTCATTCGCGACGCCATGCCCGAGCAGCATCGGGCGTTTTTCGCCCAGTTGCCGTTTGTCGTCATGGCCGCCGGCGACGCGCAGGGGCGCCCCTGGGTCACGCTGCTGGAGGGCGACGAGGGTTTCATCGACTCGCCCGATGCGCGCACGCTGAGAATCGCGACAACGCTCGGTTCCCAGGATCCGCTGGCCTCGGCGATCGTTGCCGGGGTCGACGTCGGTCTGCTCGGTATCGAGCTGGCGACGCGTCGACGCAATCGACTCAACGGGGTCATTCGTGCGGCCGGTAACGGGCTGAGCATCGAAGTGCGACAGAGCTTCGGCAACTGCCCGCAATATATTCGCGAGCGCGAGTGGCGGCGCGTCGAAGCCGCGGCCACGTCGGAGGCCACCATCTCGGATCGGCTCGACAGCGGGCAACGCGCGCGAATCGCTACGGCGGATACCTTCTTCATCGGCTCCGGCTTCAGGCCCGCCCCGAGCAACGATTCGAGCGACGATTCGGGCAGCGGACCAAGCCCGAGTCGGGGTTATGATGCCTCTCATCGGGGCGGCGAGCCCGGCTTCGTGCAGGTGAACGGGAACGGGAACGGGACGCTGCGAATCCCGGACTATGCCGGCAACAACTTCTTCAACACCATCGGCAACCTGATTCAGGACCCCCGCGTGGGACTGCTGTTCGTCGATTTCGAAACCGGCGGCATGCTGCAGATCACCGGTCGCGCCCGCATCGACTGGGCGCCGCAGGAGAGTCAAGCTGAGAGCCAGGAGCCGAACGCCAAGCGATGGATCGACGTGACCATCGAGCAAGTGGTCGACCGGCCGGCTGCGCTGGCCCTGCGGTGGCGCCGGGAAGACAAAGCCCTGCTGCGGCTGACGGTCGTCGACAAGGTGATCGAAAGCGACCAGATCACCTCCTTCTATCTGGCCGATGCCAATACCGATGCCGATGCCGATGCCGATGCCGGCGCGCTGCCGCCATTCCAGGC
Organism: Salinicola sp. MIT1003; assembly: GCF_001858555.1. Classification (NCBI taxonomy): domain Bacteria; kingdom Pseudomonadati; phylum Pseudomonadota; class Gammaproteobacteria; order Oceanospirillales; family Halomonadaceae; genus Salinicola; species Salinicola sp. MIT1003. The sequence goes on along the minus strand of NZ_MCAP01000001.1, from coordinate 117,707 downwards.
CGGTCAGCATCTGGCGCTCGAGCTGGAGATACCGCATCAGTCTATTTCGAACCGCCCGGGACGAGTCGGTCGCAGCTACTCGCTCTCGGGATCGCCATCCGCCGGAACGTACCGAATCAGCGTCAAGCGCGAGGAGAAGGGCACGGCGTCGCGTTTTCTGCACGACAGGATCGATATCGGCGACCGAATCGCGGCACGCCCGCCGTCGGGTGAGTTCGTCCTGCCTCATGGGCATGGGCCGCTGGTGCTGGTCAGCGCCGGCGTGGGCATTACACCAATGCTTGCGATGCTGCACGCGGTCGTGGCGGAAGCGGAGAACGAGCGCCGCCCGGTCTGGTTCGTTCACGCCACGCGCCACGGCGGGACGCACGCCTTCCGGGCCGAAGTCGAGGCATTGATGGCCCGATCCGACAGCGTGACGCGGCGCGTCTTCTACAGCGAGCCGCGCCCGAGTGATACGGCAGGTGTCGATTACGATATCGAAGGGCGAGTCACCGCCGGCCAGTTGCTCGCACTCGGTGCGGGGCCAGAGGCGAACTACCTGCTCTGCGGCCCGGCCCGGTTTATCGCCGAGATCAGCGCCGGCCTGGAGGATGCCGGCGTCGCTGCGGAGCGGATCGGTTTCGAGACGTTCGGGCCTACGGGATGAGCAGCATCGTACGGATCAAAAAATACCCCAAGGGACAAACGCCCTTGGGGTATTGCGCTACCTCATCACTGTGTCAGGCCATCATGAAACGAGGACATTCAGGGAGAGGTGTTGGTTGCGGCCGGTTCGTCGCCGGAGGTGGTGGCGTCGTCCGAGGTGGCAGCGCCGTCCTCGGCTGTGGCGGATTCATCGCCGGTCGTCGAGGAATCGTCTTCGGACGGGGTCGCGCCATCCTCAGGCCCGGTTGCGCCATTCTCTGCGGTAGCGGATTGCTCCATGCCCGTGGCCTGCTGCGAGTCGGCGCCGTCCCGTGTCACCCGCCATACCGCGTTGGTCATGTCGTCGGCGACGATCACCGAGCCATCCGGGGCGACGGTGACGCCGACGGGGCGGCCGCGGGTCTTGCCGTCGCCGGTCAGGAAGCCGGACACGAAGTCGACCGGATCGCCGGCGGGCTGGCCGTTCTCGAACGGAACGAAGACGACCTTGTAGCCGGCGAGGTCCGAACGATTCCAGCTGCCGTGCTCGCCGATGAAGACGCCGTTGGTGAACTCGCCGCCCACGGCGTCGTTGGAGAAGTCGACGCCGAGCGGCGCGCGGTGCGAGCCGAGGCTGTAGTCGGGGGAGATCGCCGCTTCCACTCGCTCGGGGTTCTCCGGCTTCACCCGCGGGTCGACGTGCTGGCCCCAGTAGCTGTAGGGCCAGCCGTAGAAGCCGCCCTCCTGAATCGAGGTGAGGTAGTCGGGCACCAGGTTCGGCCCCAGTTCGTCGCGTTCGTTCACCACGGCCCAGAGCTGGTCCGTCTCCGGCTGGATGGTCAGCGCGGTGGGATTGCGCACGCCGGTGGCGTAGGCGCGATGCGCGCCGGTCTCGGCATCGATCTCCCAGATCTCGGCGCGATCCACTTCCGCTGCCATGCCGCGCTCGGTGATGTTGCTGTTGGAGCCGATCCCGACGTAGAGATATTCGCCATCCGCGCTGGCGGTCAGTGACTTGGTCCAGTGGTGATTGATCTCTGCAGGCAGCGGCGTGACCAGTTCCGGCGGGCCGCTGGCTTCGGTCTGGCCTTCCTGATAGTCGAAGCGGACGAGCGAATCCTGGTTGGCGACGTAGAGATCGTCATCCACCAGGGCAAGGCCGTAGGGCGCGTTGAGGTTCTCGGCGAACACCGTCTGCTCCTCGAACGTGCCGTCACCGTCGCCATCGCGCAGCAGGGTCAGCCGATTGCCGCCCTTGACCGAGGTGGTGCCTTTCGACTTGATGATGCCGGCGATGAAATCCTTCGGCCGCGACTTCGGGGCGTTGCCGCCACCTTTGCCTTCCGCTACCAGGATATCGCCGTTGGGCAGCACCAGCGTCTGGCGCGGCACTTTCAGGTCGGTGGCGATGGCGGTGATCGTGTAGCCATCGGGCACCGTGGGTTTCGCATCGCCCCACGGCGCCTGCTCGGGCACGGCCATGTTGGGCAAAAGGCCGCGCTGCGGCTCTGGCAACTCCGGGTTGGCACCATACTGGTCCGGCTCGGCGGCGGTGGCGCCACCGGCGAGCAGGAGCAACGAAAGTGGCGCGGCGTAGCGCATACGAGTCAATGTCATGACTGGCCTCCGGTCTTGCGGCTGGTGAATCCGATCCAGATCGCGGCGAAGGCGAGTACGGCAACGACGATCGAAAGCGTAAAACCCGTGGGCATCGCGGCCCAGGCATCCCTGGCGTGGATCAGGGCATTGACGAAGCCCAGTATCCAGGTCACGAGCAGCAGCACGAAGTAGAAGATGGACAACCCCCGGCTACCGGCAGGGCGGAATATGCCGATGAGCGCGCAGATCAGGGCGAAGCCACTGAACACGAGGCCGCCGGCAATCAGCCAGGAGGAGAAATGGGTCCACTGGATGTTGAAGGTCGTGGAGTAGGCGTAATCGCTCAACGCGGCACCCAGGAAGAGCGGAAAGGCGCCGGCAAGCAACATTCCATGAAGCGGGTTCGGCCCGCTCCGGATCGGTCGTTCGGCAATGTCAGTGGCAGTCACGGCAAGCTCCTTTTGCGGTTGAGTCGTGGGGTTCGCACCAGCATCGTCCTCGACCGGAAGGATCTCCCGGTAACGAGAAAGTCATTCCGGTGCGGACATGCTGTCCCCGTGGCTGGAGTCTAGACGACGTGAAGTGTCTTCACCCAAACGATGACACGGCTGGCTTTCAGCGGCCGTCGTTGCCCCGCCGGGCTATGATGAATGGCGAAATCGTTTGGCGATGAGATAGCGCAGCCGTCCCGCAGCCAGAAGGGGCAAACGGCACTTGCCGATCACGACGGCGAGAGCAGGGGGAACCTCGGCCGAATAGCCGACTCCGATATCCGTCTGCTGTCTTGATTCGCATGAGCTGTCTCGATTCGAATGCGCTGTCTTGACTCGAATGAAAGACGCGCCCCGGCGAAGGCGGCATGATCCGCCGGGCGGTATACAAGGACGACCACGGACCGGTGAAACACGGATGAAAAGCATGAACTCATGGCGGCGATGGTTGCTAGCCGCAACGATAGGACTGGTTTCCAGCCTGTGTCTGGCGCAGGCGCAGGAAGAGGGGGGCGAGAAGGATTGGTATCCCCTCGACTCGTTGAATACCGGGCTTGGCCAGGCGCCGGAATCCGTCAGCCTGAGAACCCCTCGGGAATCGATGCGTAGCTTTCGGGATATGACCGACAGGAGCGACTTCGAGGCGGCGGCACATATCCTCAATCTCGCCGATCTGACCCCGGCGGAGCAGCGCGAGCGGGGCGCCGAGCTGGCCCGCCAGCTTTCGGAGATCTTCCAGCGCGGCGAATCGATCCAGATTTCCCGTCTCTCCGGGCGGCAGGACGCGGCCATCGAGGATCCGACAGGGGAGAACCCTAATGCCGGCGAGCCCCGCCGAGATATCGAGCTGGCCTCCCTGGAGGCCAATGGAGATGCCTACGATATCCGCCTCGGGCGATATCGGGTCGGGGAAGAGGAGCCGATCTGGCTGATCATGCCGGAGAGCGTGGCCGCGATTCCGGCGCTTTACCGGGAGTACGGCCCGACGGCTTTCGAGCGCCATATTCCCGATAGCCTCAAGAAGCCTTTCGGCCTGTTGCGGGTCTGGGAGTGGATCGCCATTCCGCTGGTGCTGCTGGTGGTGGGGTTGCTCGGCAAGGGCGTCTATCGGCTGATCGAGGTCATGACCCGCTGGTTACCTACCGGCTCGCCGAGCATCTTCGCCACCCAGATTCGCGGCCCCGTGGCGTTCATCGTCATGTCGCTGTTGACCCAGGCGCTGCTCGATTACGTCGTCTCCTTCTCGGCAGTCGCGACCACGACGCTGCGAGTGGTGCTGATCGCCATCCTGGCCTGGGGGACCGGCGCCGTCGCGCTGCGTCTGGTCGATACCATCATGCTGAAGATGACGCGGCGTCTCGCCGGGCAGATCGACGACTCCAAGCCCAAGGACGACCGCAAGCTGTTGACCACGCTCTACGCGGTGCGTCGGATCATCATCCTGATCATGGTGACGGCGGTCACGATCTACGTGCTGGGACAGATCCAGCTGTTCGAGACGCTGGGGCTGTCGATTCTGGCATCGGCGAGCGTGCTGGCGGTGCTGGTGGGCGTGGCGGGTCAGGCCGTGCTGGGCAACATCCTGTCGTCGTTCCAGCTGTCGCTGGCGAAGCCGATACGGGTCGGCGATCTGGTGATGTTCGAAGGGCAGTGGTGTTACGTCGAAGGCATTTTCTACACCCATATCCGGCTGCGAATCTGGAACGAGCGACGCCTGATCGTCCCGGTTACCTATTTCGCCTCGAAAGCCTTCGAGAACCTCTCCGCCAAGAGCACCAAGGAGTATCGGAGCGTGGTGCTCACGCTACACCTGAGCGCCGATATCTCGCTGCTGCGGGAGAAGTTTATCGAGTTCGCCAAGGCGGAGGATAACGTCATCGAGCATCACAAGCTGCTCTGTGCCGTGACCGACCAGACCGGCCCGGCGCAGACCGTGACCTGCTACCTGATGACCGTCGACCCGCTCTCGGGGTGGGCCGCCGAAGTGAGTGTCAGAGAGAAGCTGCTGACGTTCATTCGCGACAACCACCCGGAATGGTGGCCGAGGGAGGTGGTGGTGATCAGTCACCGGGATGTCGCCCGAGGCCACGCGACAGGAGACGACGGCGAAACGTCCCAGTGAGCGGCGGGGTTCGTGCGCTGTCGGTTCAACCCGTTGAGGGTTTCGTTCGTTGACGGTTTCGTTCGATCACGACGTCTTTCGTCGACAGGGATTGGCCTCGTTTCGACGCCTCGAGATGGGAGGCCTAAGATGGGAGGCTTAAGATAAGAGGCCGGTCATCGGTTTCCCCGGTGACCCGGCTCCCTCACACAGCGTCTCTTACCTGCAGTTTCTCTCACATAAAGCCTCTCTCACATGAGTATCGGCCATGAGCAACTCTGGAAAGCGCGGCGGCGATAAGGAGATATCGGGGCTGCAGCTCTATCTGCATGGGCTGGGCATTTCGGTGCGCGACAATGCGCAGGCCTTTGGCTTCTCGATCCTGATCACCGTGAGCTACGGCATCGTCTCGGGGGCGGCCGGCAAGCCGTCTTCGCTCGAGCTGGTCGGCTTCGCCCTGTCGGCGGTTGCCGGCATATCGCTGTTGAATGTGCTGGTTACCCTGCTCAAGGCGGAGGGGCCGGACGACTCCGAGCGCTCCTACGTGGTGCTGGTCGGGACGGCCACCGATTTCCTCTCGGTGGGCGCCGGTCTCGGCGTCGTGTTCGCGGCCAGCATGCTGGGAGGATGGCTGCCCTGGGTTATGGCGCCCTTTCTGGCAGGGGTGACCTACTGCCTGGTGCAGGGGATGCAGATCGCGCTGGCGAAGTTCGGTTCCGACGAAGAAGAGAAGAAGTAAGCCTTCGAGCGGATGCGGCGCTGGTGACGTTGAATCTGCGGCGCCGCCAGGGCAACGAAGCACGAGGACGAACGGCACGAGGACGCAAGCGGCACAAGAGAGCAAGAGCAGACGGTGCAAGAACACCGGGGCAAACGAAACGAGCCCAGGCGATGAATTCGAGTGAAGATAGATTCGAGCGGCGATAGTTTAGAGCGATGAGGATGACGGCATGAAACACGAATTCTGGCAGGCCCGATGGGAGAACGACCAGCTCGGCTTTCATCTCGCCTTCGTACACCCCATTCTCAAGCGCAATCTGGCGAGCTTCGGGCTGGCGGCCGACGCGCGAATCTTTCTGCCGCTGTGCGGCAAGACGCTGGATATCGGCTGGCTGCTCGAACAGGGGCATCGCGTCGTCGGTGCAGAGTTGAGCGAGATCGCGGTGTCGCAGCTGTTCGAGGCGCTCGGCGTCGAACCGTCGGTCGATGAATGGCGCGGTGGCCGGCGGTGGCAGCATGCGGGGCTGACCGTCTTCCAAGGCGATATCTTCGAATTGACCGCCGCCGAGATGGGCCCGGTCGACATGATCTATGACCGCGCCGCGCTGGTGGCGTTGCCGCCCGCCATGCGGCCCGGCTACGCCGAGCAGATTCTGGCGTTGGCCGGTGGTGCGCCGCAGCTGCTGATCACCTTCGAATATGATCCGGCCGAGAAGGATGGCCCGCCGTTTCCGGTGCTGCCCGAAGAAATCGAACGGCACTACGCCAATCGCTACACGCTCGAGATGCTATCGAGAAAGGACGTGCTCCAGTCGTCGCTCAACTTCCGCGATGCCGGCGTGACCCGATTCGTCGAGGTCGCGTGGAAACTGCTGCCGGCACGGACTGGCCAGGCCGCGGGTTTCATCCCGCCAGCGCCTCGTCGATGATCTCGAGCCCTTGCCGGGCTTCGGCCGGGGTGACGATACATGGCGGCACCACATGAATGCGATTGGCGACCACGAACGGCAACAGCCCGCGGTCGATCATCCCCTGCTTGAGCCGGGCCACTTCGGCGGCCGGCAGCGGGGCGCGGCTCTGCTTGCTCTCGACGAGTTCGATGGCGTGAAAGACGCCCAGGCCGCGCACGTCGCCGATGATGTCGTGCTTGTCCCGAAGCTGCTCCAACCCCGGCGTCAGCACCGATTCACCGATGCTGGCCGCGTTGCCCACCACGTCTTCCTGTTCCATCACCTCGAGCGTGGCGCAGATCGCGGCCATCGCCAGCGGATGCCCGGAGTAGGTCAGCCCGCCGTAGAACATCTCCTCGTCGAAGTGGCTGGCGATGCGCTCGCTGATGATCACGCCGCCGGCCGGGACGTATCCCGAGTTGACGCCCTTGGCGAAGGTGATCAGGTCCGGTACCACGCCGAAATGCTCCAGCGCCAGCCATTTGCCGGTGCGGCCGAATCCTGCCATCACCTCGTCCAGGATCAGCACGATGCCGAACTCGTCGGCCAGCGCCCGGACGCCCTCGAGATATCCTCGCGGCGGCACCAGAACGCCCGCGGTGCCGGGGATGGTTTCCAGCAGCAGGCCGGCGATGCTCGCCGCCCCCTCGCATTCGATGACGCGCCGGAGATGGTGCAGCGCGCGCTGGCATTCCTCCTCTTCGTTACCGGCCCAGAATTCGCTGCGGTAGAGAAACGGGTTGAAGAACCGGACGTGGCCGCGGGAGAACTCGTTGGGAACGCGCCGGAAGTCGCCGGTCGCGGCGATCGCCGACCCCGTGCCGCCATGGTAGGAGCGGTAGGCAGAGAGGATCTTCTCCCGGCCGGTCACGGCGCGTGCCATGCGGATGGCGTTCTCGTTGGCATCGGCGCCGGCGTTGGTGAAGAACACCTTGCTGAAACCGGTCGGCGCCAGGTCGAGGATCTTCCGGGCGGCGCGGCCCCGGGCCAGGTTGGCGTGAGCGGGGGCGATCGTGGCGAGCTCGTCGGCCTGGGCCTTGATCGCCTCGATCACGCGGGGATGCTGATGGCCGATGTTGGTATTGACCAGTTGGCTCGAGAAGTCGAGATAGTCGCGACCGTCGTAGTCCCACAGGCGGCACCCCTCGCCGCCCTTGAACACCATCGGCTGGAGCGCGCCCTGGGCAGACCAGGAGTGGAAGACGCCGGCGCGGTCCAGCGCTCTGACGTGATCGTTGTTCACGTTTCCGGTTTGCGAGCTTTCGCGGATTGTCATGATCGGATCGCCGTGTCAGAGAGTGGGCATGGTGTACTGGTTGGTGGCCTCGCGTAGCCCGGATGGCCAGCGGGCGGTGACGGTCTTCATGCGGGTATAGAAGCGCACGCCGTCCGCGCCGTGGACATGCAGCGCGCCGAACAGCGAGCGCTTCCAGCCGCCGAAGCTGTGGAACGCCATGGGCACCGGGATCGGCACGTTGACGCCGACCATGCCGACCTGAATCCGCTCGCAGTACTGGCGGGCGCTGTCGCCGTCCCGGGTGAAGATGGCCGTGCCGTTGCCGAACTCGTGATCGTTGACCATCTTCACCGCGGCATCGAAGCTCTCGGCGCGGGCGATGACCAGTACCGGGCCGAAGATCTCCTCGTCGTAGATGCGCATGCCGGGCTTGACGTGGTCGAACAGGGTGCCGCCGATGAAGAAGCCGTCCGTGCCGTGATCGAGACGACGGCCGTCCCGCACCAGCTCGGCGCCTTCGTTGATGCCCTGTTCGATGTAACCGCTGACCTTTTCCAGATGCTGGCGGGAGACCAGCGGCCCCATGTCGTGATCCGGGCCGTCGGTGATGCTTTCGCCCACCCGCAGCTCGTCCAGTCGGGAAAGGATCTTCTCGCGCAGCGCCTCCGCTGTCTTTTCGCCCACCGGCATGGCGACCGAGATCGCCATGCAGCGTTCGCCGGCACTGCCGTAGGCCGCGCCCATTAGCGCGTCCGCGGCCTGATCGAGATCGGCATCCGGCATGATCACCATGTGGTTCTTGGCCCCGCCGAGCGCCTGTACCCGCTTGCCGTGGGCCGAGGCGGTAGCGTAGACGTACTCGGCGATGGGGGTGGAGCCGACGAAGCTGACGGCCTGGACCCGCGGATCGGTCAGCAGCGTATCGACGGCTTCCTTGTCGCCGTTGACGACGTTGAGCACGCCGTCGGGCAGGCCGGCTTCGCTGAACAGCTCCGCGATGCGCAGGGTGGACGACGGGTCCTTCTCCGAGGGCTTGAGCACGAAGGTGTTACCCGCCGCGATGGCGATCGGGAACATCCATAGCGGCACCATGGCGGGGAAGTTGAACGGCGTGATGCCGGCACACACGCCCAGCGGCTGCATCATCGAGTACGAATCGATGCCGGGGCCGACGTTGAGCGAATGCTCGCCTTTCTGCAGGTGCGGCATGCCGCACGCGAACTCGACCACCTCGAGCCCGCGGGTCAGCTCGCCCCTGGCGTCGGAAAGCACCTTGCCGTGCTCCTTCGCAATCAGCCGGGCCAGTTCGTCGGCATGGGTTTCCAGCAGCGCCTTGTACTTGAACAGCACCCGGGCGCGCTTGAGCGGGGAAAAAGCCGACCACTGCTCGAACGCGGCCTGCGACGAGGCGATGACCCGCTCGGTGTCCGCTTTCGATGCCAGCAGAACCTCGCCGGACTGTCGGCCGGTGGACGGATTGAAAATCGGGCTGGTGCGCGTCGAATCCAGCGCGGCACGCTTGCCGTCGACGAAGTGAGTCAGCTGCTCGGACATGTGACATCGATCCTCTTGTTCGTCAATCGACGATGGAAAACCCGGATGCGGCGCGACGCCGAGCGATTGCCCGGCCGGCCTTCGGCCAAGAGTGAGCCAGGGAGATAGCGTCAAACAATCCCGGTATGCTTAATTTCACTAAAGCGAACGCTTAACTTTATCGACCGTTCCCGGCGGCGTGGGCTGTGTGCTGAGCGGCGGGCGGTGACGAGCAGGTGGTGACGAGCGGGTGGTAACGAGGGCCAGGGTCTGATGAGTCAACGCAAGATAACGCTGATGGGGCAGCTGGGAGACGTCGATCTGCGGCTGCTGCGTATTTTTCGCAAGGTGGTCGAATGCGGCGGCTTCTCCTCGGCGGAGGTCGATCTCAACATCAGCCGGGCCGCCATCAGCATGGCGATGAGCGACCTGGAGGCGCGGCTCTCCATGCGGCTCTGCCAGCGAGGCCGCAGCGGCTTCCAGCTGACCAGCGAGGGGCAGGCGGTCTTCGACGCCACCATGCAGCTGCTGGCGGCGGTGGAGGACTTCCGCACCCGCGTCAACGGGCTGCATTCCCAATTGACCGGCGAGCTCAATATCGGCATTACCGACAACCTCGTCACCATGCCCAACATGCATATCACTGAGGCGTTGAGAGCCCTCAAGGCCAGGGGCGACAGGGTGCACATCAACATCCGCATGGCGCCTCCCGGCGATATCGAGATGGCGGTTCTCGAAGGCAGCCTGCACACCGGCGCCGTGCCCAGGCTCAAGGCGATCCCCGGCCTCGATTACGTGCCGCTCTACGAGGAGCGGTCGGCACTCTACTGCAGCAGCCGGCATCCTTTGTTTGAGGATCGAGCCACCGGGCCCGATCGGATCGCCGAATACGACGCCGTCGTGCCGTCCTACGCCCAGACGCCGGAGATCCGGAAAGCGTACGAAAGCCTCAAGCCGATGGCGTCGGCCACCGACCGGGAAGGCGTCGCCTTTCTGGTGCTGACGGGGAGCTACATCGGCTTCCTGCCGACCCATTTCGCCCAACGCTGGGTAGAACAGGGCGAGATGAAGCAGCTCTGCCCCGACGATTTCGGCTACGAGACGAGCTACTGCCTGATCACCCGCAAGGGTCGCCCGCCCAACCTGGTTCTGGAAAGCTTCTTCGAGGAGCTGGATGACCTGATGGACGAATGGCGCCGCGCCGGACCGGCGTCTGGCTGAGGTTCACGGGCTCGGATTTTCGGGCGTGCCGAAGGCTTCCCAATAGATACCGGCGATCCAGTCCAGAAAGACGCGCACCCTTGGCGAAAGCTGGCGTCGCTGCGGGTAGACCGCATGGAGAGGGAGCGCCGGTTTCTTCCACCCGGGCAGGATTTCCACCAGCTCGCCGCTGGCCAGATGGGGCGCCAGGCTGAAGCGGGGGAGTTGAATCAGCCCGAAGCCCGCCCGAGCTGCTGCCACGTAGCTTTCGGCATCGTTGACGGTCAGCCAGCCACCGGTAGTAAAGGCCCGCTTTTCGCCATCGACGATCAGATCGAGAGTCCTGTCCGGAGCCTTGAACCCGGAGACAAAGTGAACGCCGTGATGGTCGCGGAGCGAGTCGGGTGTGCGCGGTATACCCATGCGTTCCAGGTAGGCCGGGCTCGCACAGATGACCTGCTCGAGTGTCGCCAGCCGCCGTGCGACCAGGCTGGAATCCTCGGGTTCGCCGCTGCGCAACGCGCAATCGATACCTTCGCCGACCAGGTCGACCCGTCGATCTCCCGTCGTGATGATCAGCTCCAGCGCGGGATAGCGCGCATGGAAGGCATCGAGCCGGGGCAGAACGATTCGACTGGCGTGCGTGCCATGCAGTTCGACACGCAATACGCCTCGTGGGTTGTCCGCAACCGGCTGCAGGATGGATTCGGCATCCTCGAGTTCCGCCAGCAGGTGGACACAGCGTTCGTGAAAGGCTTCGCCCTCCGGTGTCGGCCGAACCTGACGTGTGGTTCGCTCCAGCAGCCTCACACCGAGGCGAGTTTCCAGTTGCTGAATCGCCAGCGTCGCCGTGGCGCGGGGAATATCCAGCGCATTGGCCGCGCGCGTGAAACTGCCGCTTTCCACGATCCGCACGAAGAGCGTCATCGAATCGAACCGGTCCATTATTGTTCGCCTGGGCTGAATAGTGTTGGCAGATTAGTCGATTTATTCAGCTCATGGAAACGCCAATACTGCCTCTCGCTGGGCTGGTGGAGGCGACGACAAGGCATTGTTCGCCGGGCACTCGCTTCGCACCTGCCGATCCATCGAATGAGACAAGGAGTCGACTCATGACGAGTACTGAACAGAAAGTCGCGCTGGTTACCGGCGCCTCTCGCGGCATCGGCCGTGCCATCGCCCTGCAACTGGCCGCCGATGGTTTCGCCGTGGTGGTCAACTACGCTGGCAACACGGCGCTGGCCGAGGAGGTCGTGGCGGACGTCGAAGCCAAGGGTGGTCGCGCCCTGGCGGTCCAGGCCGATATCGCCGATGCTGACGCCGTGGCGCGCCTGTTCGAGCAGACGCTGGCGACCTTCGGCCGGCTCGATGTCGTGGTCAACAACGCTGGCATGATGCAGATGGCGAAGATGACCAGCGACAACGTCGCGATTCTCGACCGGACGCTCGAGATCAACCTGCGCGGCAGCTGGCTGGTAATGGCGAAAGCCGCCGAGAGCCTGGGCGAAGGCGGTCGCATCATCGCGTTGTCCTCTTCGGTGCTGGGCAAGTCCTTCCCGGGGTATGGCGCCTACATTGCCAGCAAGGCCGGAGTCGAAGGGCTGGTCAAGGTGCTCGCCAACGAGCTTCGGGGCCGCAATATCGCCGTCAATGGCGTGGCGCCCGGCCCGGTGGGGACGGAGCTGTTCTTCGAGGGCAAGAGCGAGGAGCAGATCCAGTCGATCGCCAACCTGGCGCCGTTCGAACGCCTGGGCCAGCCGGAGGAGATCGCCGATGTCATTTCGTTCCTGGCCGGACCGCAGGGCCGCTGGGTCAATGGCCAGATCCTGCGCGCCAATGGCGGCATGGTGTGACGCCTGGCCCCCGGGAAAGGAGATGCCGAGACGCCGCCGGTACGAAACCGGCGGCGCCCGGTGGCCTGCTGCCGTGTAGTGAGCGTCAGCGCTGCGCGGCCAGCGTCGGCGTCCGGTCGAGCAGGCGGATCAGGAACGCGCCCAGCGCCGACAGGGTCGCCAGCGCGATCACGCCCGGCCAGCCCCACGTGCCGAGCAGCAAGCTTCCCAGTGCCGAGCCCGCCGCCATGCCGATGAAGATCAGCGTGAACATCACTGCGTTGAGACGGCTGCGGGCGGCGGGGTCGAGTCCGTAGATCAGGGTCTGGTGGGAGACGAGCGTGGCCTGGATGCCGAAATCGAAGCCCAGCGCGCCAATCACGATCAGCCCCAAGGCCAGCGGCGCGGGCAGCCAGGATTCGGCCGCCATCGCCAGGAAGAAGAGCACCACGATCGCACTGCCGATGCGGGTGACCTGATGCGGGCCGCTGCGATCGGCCATGCGACCGGCGAGCGGAGCGGCAAGTGCACCGGCGGCGCCGGCCAGCCCGAACGCGCCGGAGACCGCGCTTCCGAGCTGGTAACTCTCGAGCAGGTGGATCGAAAGGGTCGACCAGAAGGCGCTGAAGGCGACCGAGAGCAGCGCCTGCGCCGTGGCGGCGCGGCGCAGTTCCGGCTGATCGCGCCACAGGTGGTACAGCGTCGCCAGCAGGGCGCGATAGCTGAGTCGCGAGGTCGGTTCGAACCGGGGCAGGCCGCGCCACAGCGCCACGCTGATGAGCATGATCAGCCCCATGGCGATGAGGAACATGGCGCGCCAGCCGAACGCTTCGGCGACCAGGCCGCTGACGACACGCGACAGCAAAATGCCCAGCAGCAGGCCGGTCATGACGGTGCCGACGACCTTGCCGCGCTCGCGATCGGCGGCCAGCACGGCGGCGGCGGGCACGATGTCCTGCGCGATGGTCGCGGTCAGGCCGACGGCGAGGCTCGCGACCAGCAGGGTAGCGATCGACGGCGCCAGCGCGGTCGCCAGCAGTGCCAGGGCCAGCAGAATGGCCTTGATCACGATCAGACGGCGGCGATCCACCCGGTCGCCCAGCGGGATCAGCAGCAGAATGCCCAGGGCGTAGCCGAGCTGGGTCAGCGTCGGGATCAGGCCGGCCGTGCGGGCATCGATGTCGATATCCGCCGCCAGAATGCCGAGCAGCGGTTGCACGTAGTAGAGCGAGGCGACGCTGAGCCCGGCGCTGGTCGCCAGCAGTAGTATCAGCCGGCGGGGGAGCGCGGGCGGCGCCGTCGCGTTCGAAGCGCAGTTCATGACGAGTTCCTGATGCGGTTTTGGGATGTCGTGCATTCTGATGGTGTATGACCATCGCGTGTAGTAGCGTGATTCGCACAACGCCTATGCACAGGATGAATGACACGCCATGGATGACGCCCGCTTTGGCTCCGCCGATCGCCTCGAACTGTTGCAGACCTTCATGCGTATCGTCGAAACCGGCAGTCTGTCCGCCGCCGCCCAGCGCCTGGACGTGAGCCAGCCCACCGTCAGCCGGCGACTCAAGGCGCTGGAGAGCATGCTGGGGCTGCGGCTGGTGCAACGCTCGACCCATCGTCTCAGCCTCACCGATGACGGCGAGCGCTGCTTTCGCCATGCCCAGGGCGTGTGCGAGCGCTGGGATTCGATGGCCCAGGACCTGCAGGGATTGACCGAGACGCCGCGCGGCAGGCTGCGGGTGCTGGTGCCGCATGCCTTCGGCCAGGAGCAGCTGCTGGAACTGCTGGAATCCTATCTTCGAGACTGCCCGGAGGTCAGTGTCGAGTGGCTGCTGCACGATCGCTATCCGGACTTCATCGCCGAAGGTATCGACTGCGTGATTCGTGTCGGCAAGGTAGAGGACCCGGCGGTCGTCGCCGTGCCCGTAGCGGAGGTGCCGCGTATCGTGGTGGCCGCGCCGGAGGTCGTCGCCGGGATCGAGATCGACGATATCGATGCCGTGGCTTCGCTACCCTGGCTGGCGCTGCGCACCTTCTACCGCGATCGCGTCTCGCTGACGCACGCCGTCGACGGTCGCGAACAGCACTTCGCCATAACCCCGCGGGTAAGTACCGACAATCTGGCAGCCATCCGTCGGCTCGCGGTTTCGGGCTTCGGCGCCGCCATCGTCTCGGCCTGGCGGGTTGCCGACGATCTGGAAGAGAAGCGTCTGGTCCAGCTGGTGCCGAGCTGGTATCCGTCGCCGCTGCCGGTCTATCTGGTCTATCCCTACGCCGAGGACTACCCGCCGCGCCTGCGTCGCTTCATCGAGCTGATGCGCGAGCAGGCCCCCGGCATGTCGGGCATGACGATGCGCCGGGAGAGCCCGCCCGCCGCCCGGTGAAGTACCGCTAGCCGGTGGATGCCTGACGCCGCCTTTCGTGCAGGATCAGCCTTGTGGCCACGGTCGCCGCGATCAGGCCGGAGGCGGCGGCCACCATCATCGCCCAGCGCGGCCCGGCATGGTCGGCCAGCCAGCCGACGATCGGGGCGCCGAGCGGTGTGCCTCCCATGATCACCGCCATGCGCAGCGCCATCACGCGGCCGCGCATGGCGGGATCGGTGGTCAACTGCATCAGCGCGTTGGACGCCGTATTGAAGGTCAGCGCCGAGAACCCGGTCATCGTCAGCATCGCGGCGAACACGATGACGTTGGGCGCGACGCCGGCCAGCGTGCAGAAGACGCCGAAGGCGAGCGTCGATACCGCCAGCAGCGGCAGGTTGGGTCGTTCGCGACGGGCGGCCATGAGCGCGCCGCCCACCGAGCCGACCGCCAGTGCCGAGGTCAGAAGGCCATACTGGTCGGCGCCGCCGTGAAACACGGTGACCGACATGGTGGAGATATAGATCGGGAAGTTGAAACCGAAGGTGCCGATCAGAAACAGCATGACCATCATCGCTTTCAGGTCGGGGCGTCTCCACACGTAGCGAAAGCCTTCCAGCAGGCCGCCGGCGCGCCGGCCCGACCTGAGCGACGTATAGAGCTGATCGGTCCTCAGCAGGAACAGCGAACCGAGCACTGCCGCGAAGGAGACCGCGTTGACGAGAAATACCCAGCCGGTGCCGATGGCGGCGATCAGCACGCCGGCTACCGCCGGGCCGATCATCCGCGCGCTGTTGAATGAGGTCGAGTTGAGGGCGACGGCATTGGCGAGATAGCGCTCGCCGACCAGATCGTTGACGAACACCTGGCGGGCGGGGCCGTCGAAGGCAGTCACGCAGCCGAGTCCGAGCGCGAACGCATAGACCTGCCACAGCGTCACCACGCCGGTCACCGTGACCAGGCCGAGCCCCAGCGCCAGCAGGCCCAGCAGCGCCTGGGTCAGCATGATCAGCCTGCGGCGGTCGAAGCGATCCGCCGCGTAGCCGGTGAACGGCAACAGCACCAACTGCGGGCCGAACTGCAGCGCCATGGTGATGCCCACGGCGCTGGCATTGTGGTCGGTGAGAATGGTCAACACCAGCCAGTCCTGGGCGACGCGCTGCATCCAGGTGCCGATATTGGAGACCAGCGCGCCGATGGCCCAGACCCGATAGTTGTAGAGTCGCAGCGAGCGGAAGAGGCGGGTATCGCTCATGATGCGCGGCATGGCCCGCGGCGGGGCACGACTATCGTGGGCAAGGTCGTTATCGAGACCGTCGTTGCGAAGACAGGCGTTATCGAGATCGTCGTTGCGAAGACAGGCGTTGTGGGAAAAATCGTCGTCATGCGAAGTTCGAAGGTTCCTTGTCCATGAAGCCGAAGCCGGCCGGGGTTCCTGGCCGGGGTCGCCCGCCGTCACGGGCGAGTGCTGTTCTCTAGTGTAGCGCGTCGACCTGCGAGGAGGGCGAGAAGGACGGGCTCTAGAAGGGCGGTGCGCGATGCCCACGCTGGCGTTTGCCCGCCTCGGTCCACCAGGCCAGGTCGTCGGCAAACCGGCCGAAAGCACGCTCGAAGGAGGCACCGGCATCGCCGAGAGGCGTGCCACTTTCATCCAGCGTCTTGCCGATCTGCCCGACGGCGACCGTGCTGGAGATCACCACCATGCCCATTTCGGCCAGCGTGCCGCGCCAGGCCATGTTGGCGTGGGCGCCACCGAGGCGGCCGGCCGAGTAGCTGACGATCCCGGCCGGCCGCCAGAACCACTCTTCCAGGAAGTGGTCGGTCAGGTTCTTGAGCCCCGGTTGCATGCCCCAGTTGTATTCGCCGGTGACGAAGACGAAGCCGTCCGCCTCGCGGATCTTGCCGGCCAGGGCTTCCATCGCCTCCGGCGCCTCGCCCTCGGGATACTCCTTGTACATGCGATCCAGCATGGGAAGATCGATTGCCCTGGCATCGATCAGTTCGGCGTCGATGCCGCGCGCAGCGAGCGTACGCACCGCATAGTCGGCCAGGCGGATACCGGCGCGGTCGGATCGGTAGGAACCGTAGAACACCAGGATGCGATCGGTCATGAGTAGCTCCTTGAAGCAGACAACGGCATTGACGGATTCCGTCAGATTAGGCTCTGAATGAAAAGTCGGCGAGCGATGGTGGCTGCATCCGGACATCGCCTTCGGCGGAATCGGATGACAGCGGCCGAGAGGTTGGTTTTTGCTCGAGGGGTCGCAAGATAATCCTTAACACGCTACCTTCCCTGGTAACCCTTACGACTCGCCATGCGTTTTTTCGTCATACGGTGCCGAGTCTTCATCGAGAGGAAAACTTCATGAGCCAGCAAAACGAGTACGTTCCGCCGAAAGTCTGGACGCCCAATAAGGAGAGCGGCGGAAAGTTCGCCAGCATCAACCGTCCTGTCGCCGGGCCGACCCACGACAAGGCGCTGCCGGTCGGCAAGCATCCGTTCCAGCTCTACTCGCTGGCCACGCCCAACGGGGTCAAGGCCGGGGTCATGTTCGAGGAGCTGCTGGCGCTGGGCAAGGACGCCGAGTACGACGCCTGGCTGATCAATATCGGCGACGGCGATCAGTTCGGCAGCGGCTTCGTCGAGGTCAACCCGAATTCCAAGATTCCGGCGCTGATGGATTACAGCGGCGACAAGCCGGTTCGCGTGTTCGAGTCCGGCTCGATCCTGCTGCACCTGGCCGAGAAGTTCGGGGCCTTCCTGCCGACCGATCCGGCCAAGCGGGTCGAGACCATGAACTGGCTGTTCTGGCAGATGGGCAGCGCACCGTATCTGGGGGGCGGCTTCGGCCACTTCTATGCGTATGCGCCGGAGAAGATCGAATACGCCATCGATCGCTTCACCATGGAAGCCAAGCGGCAGCTCGATGTGCTCGACCGGCGGCTGGCCGAATCACGCTACCTGGCGGGCGACGAGTACACCATCGCCGACATCGCCACCTGGTCCTGGTATGGGCAACTGGTGCTGGGACGGCTGTACGAGGCCGCGGAGTTCCTGGACGTGGAGAGCTACGAGAACGTCCAGCGCTGGGCCAGGGAGATCGACGCCCGCCCGGCCGTGCAGCGCGGCCGCATGGTCAACCGTACCTTCGGCGAGCCGGAAACCCAGCTTCACGAACGCCACGACGCCAGCGACTTCGAAACACGAACGCAGGACAAGATCGGCGGTTGATATCGCGCATTTGCCGCCCGGAGCCCGGCTACGTGCCGGGCTTTTTGCGTTAGGCTTTAGCTTTGGTCATGAGCTTTATCTTTGGTCATGAGCTTTAGCTTTGGTCATGAAGAGAAGATCCGGCAGAGCCATGACGCCTACTGCTTGCGATAGGGCATATCCATGAAAACGCTATTTCGAGGCTACCTCGACGCTTCGCTAATCCTGCGCGTGACCATCGCGCTGGTTCTCGGCGTGGTGGTCGGATTGATCGGTGGTGAGACGGTCGCGGGCTGGCTGGCGCCGTTCGGCGATCTGCTGCTGCGATTGCTGCAGTTTCTGATCGTGCCGATCGTGCTGTTCACCTTGATCGTGGGCATCAATCAGGCCGATCTCGGCCGCATGGGACGCATCGGTGGCAAGGTGTTTGGTTATTACGTGGCGTCCTCAGCCATGGCGATCGTGGTCGGGCTGGCGGTGGCGTCGCTGTTCTCGCCGGGCAGCGGCATGACGCTGGACGACGGCGCCAGTGTCGACGTGCCGGAAAACCCGGGCCTCGTCAGCGTGCTGTTGAGCATCGTACCGGACAATATCGTCGGCGCGCTCGCCGAACCCAACCTGCTGGGGATCATCTTTACCGCTTTCGTGTTCGGCATCGCGCTGCTGAAGATGCGCCACAGCGAGGGCCAGGGCGAGCTGGGCGAGAAGCTCTACGGCGTCATCGAAGGCTTGAACGCGGTGACCATGAAGGTGATGGCGGGCGTGCTGCAGTACGTGCCCATCGGGGTGTTCGCCATCGTCGCGGGAACCGTGGCCAGACAGGGCATGGATACCATTCTGTCGTTGGGCACCATGGTGATCGTGCTCTATCTCGCGCTGGCCATGCATCTGGTTCTCTATTGCGTATTGATGAAGGCGTTCGGGGTGCGCTTGAAAGCGTTCTTCCGTGAGGCGCGCACGCCGATGGCAACGGCCTTCGCGACCCAGAGCAGTACCGGCACGTTGCCGCTGACGCTGAACGCGGCACAGCGGTTGGGTATTTCTCGGAGTCTTTACGGCTTCAGCCTGCCGCTCGGCGCGACGATCAACATGGACGGCGCGGCAATCCGGATCGCGATCTCGGCGGTATTCGCGGCCAACGTGGTCGGCATGCCGCTGGATTTCATGACCATGGTCGAAATCGTGCTGATCGGCACATTGACCTCCATCGGCACGGCGGGCGTGCCCGGTGCCGGTATCGTGATGATCGCGACGGTCTTCGCTCAGGTCGGGCTGCCCATCGAAACCGTGGCGCTGCTGACCTCGATCGACGCGCTGGTCGGCATGGGCTGTACCGCGCTCAACGTCACCGGCGACCTGACGGGAACCGCCGTGATTGCCCGGAGCGAGGGCGAAGCCGAGCGGACAGCGTCGCAACCGGGCGAAGGCTCGTCGGCCTGATATCGGTTGCAGAGACGGGTCGCAGGGCTCGATTGCAGGAACCGGTTACAGGTCCGATTGTAGAGACCGATTTCAAGGGCCGATTGCAGAGATTATGGAATGTATTCCGAGACACATACGAACTATCTGATCATCGGTGGCGGCAGCATGGGGCTGGCGGCGGCGGATTACCTGGCCGCCCATTCCGGCGCCGGTGGCCACGTGGTGAGGGTGCTCGATGCTCATCGCCCGCCCCACGATCAGGGGGCGCATCACGGTGAAACCCGGTTGATTCGCCTGGCCTACGGCGAGGGCAGCGGCTATGTCTCGCTGGCTCTGCGTGCGCTGGAGCGCTGGCGCGAGCTCGAACGGGAAACGGGCGAATCGTTGTTTCTGCCCACCGGCGTGCTCAATCTCGGCCCGGCTTCGGCGCCGTTCATCCAGCAGGTCGAAGCCAGTGCGCGGCAGTACGGTCTGCCGCTGGAGGGCATGGATGGCTCGGCGGCATCCGAGCGCTGGCCGGGATGGCAACTCGATGCCTCGATGCGTGGCGGTTTCGAGTCGCGCGCCGGTGTGCTGCGGGTCGAGCGGATCATCGAGTGCTGGCGGCAGCGAGTCGAACGAAGTGCCAACGTGACGCTGACATCGGATGCTCGTGTCGTGCGCCTGGAACCTCTGGAGCAGGGCGGTTATGCGGCGACCTGTGCTGACGGGCGGCGATTCAGCGCCGACAGATTGCTGGTCTCCGCAGGGCAGCACGTAGCGCCGCTTTTGGCCGAGCTCGGGATCGAACTGCCACTGACGCGGGTGCGCAAGACGTTCGCCTGGTTCGAGGCCGACGACCGCTATGCCCCGGAGCGCTTCCCCGGCTTCAGCCTGACCGACGACGAGCTCGGCATCTACTATGGCTTCCCTGACATCAAGGGCGCCGGGTTCAAGATCGGCCGCCACGACAGCGGCCAGGTTCTGGCGCCGGGCGAGCCGATGGCGCCGTTTGGCGAACATCCCGAGGATATCGCCGAGCTCCAGCAGGTGATCGACCGCTATCTGCCGGGCGTCGGTACGTTGCGTCATGGCGCTGTCTGCCAATATATCCGCACCCCGGACGAGCACTTTCTGATCGATGAGCTGCTCCCCGGCCTGATCGTGGCCGGCGGCTTCTCCGGCCACGGCTTCAAGTTCGCCAGCGCCATGGGGGAGTCGCTGGGTCGCTGGCTGACGAGCGGTCGCGCTGCGCCGGAGCTGGCAGGGTTCGGGATGAGCAGGCTATCGGGGCGCGACAGCCAGGGCCCGCTGTCGTAGTCGTTCGTTCTGAAGCGCCGAGGCCTCGAGCGATGATGGATTTCGCGTAAACTGGCGGGCTTCACGAGCAAGTGGTGGCACCATGTCCTTCATTCCTTTTTCCGCGCTGGCCTGTCCGCTGGACGGAGACCCGCTGCATCGCCAGGGCCAGACGTGGCGCTGCGCGGCCGGTCACAGTTTCGATATCGCGCGGCAGGGCTATACCCACCTGCTGCCCGTCCAGCACAAGCGTTCCCGCGATCCGGGGGACAGCAAGGCGATGGTGGCGGCACGCCAGCGCTTTCTGAATGCGGGCCATTACCAGCCCATCGCCGAGGCGGTATCGCGTCTTGCCCTGGCGGAACGACCCGCCGGCGACGCGTTTCGCTGCCTGGATGCCGGCTGCGGCGAGGGGTATTACCTGCGTCGGCTGGCGGCGAGCGCCCCCGATGCCGTCTTGTCACTGTTGGGCCTGGATATCTCCAAGTGGGCGGTGCTGTCTGCTGCCAAGCAAGAGCGAGCGATATCGTCTGCTGCCAGGCAGGACAAAGACGCCGAGACGCCGGAAAGCGCAGCCGGTCGACAAGTTTCGACACATGGGCGAGAAGAGCGTGCCAGTTGGATGGTGGGCAGCAACGCCAATCTTCCGATACAGGATGGTTCGCTGGACTGCGTGCTGTGTCTGTTCGGCTTCCCGGTCTATCCGGAATTCGTTCGCGTGCTCGAGCCGGGTGGGGTGCTGATCCAGGCCGATGCCGGGCCGGACCATCTTCGCGAGTTGCGCGAGATCATCTACCCCAGCCTGAAACCGGAGCGCGAGCGATCGGCAGCGGTGCCCGAGGGGCTGGTGCGGCAAGACGTGGAGACGATCCGTTATTCGTTGGCGCTGGAGGAGCCGCAGGCCATTGCCGATTTGTTGGCGATGACGCCGCACCTCTACCGCGCCAGTGCCGAAGGCCGGGCCAGGGCGGAGGCGCTGGAAGCGCTTACCGTGACCGTCGATGTGCGCTTGACGCGGTTCGCGCGAGGGGCTGGTAACCGGGAGACCACACCGTCGGGAGTCGATTCTGCGCACACCTGATCCGGCCATTCAGGAGTGGTTCAGTGTCGCCGTTGGTAATTCTCCGCCCATTGAAGAGCCTCGTCGAAAGGTAGGGCGGGGCTGTAGTAGAAGCCCTGCCCTATGTCGCAGCCGAGATCCTTGAGATGCGCCTCGATCGAGCCATTCTCTACCCCCTCCGCAATGGACTGCCGATTGAAGCTCTTCGACAGACCGATGATCGCCGCGACAATGGCTTCGTCCTCGGGGTTGTCGAGCATTCCCATCACGAAGGAGCGGTCGATCTTGACCTTCTGGGTGGGGAAGGTGCGTAGGTAACTCAGCGACGATTGACCGGTGCCGAAATCATCCAGCGATAGCTGCAGGCCGAGCCGGAGGCAAGTCTGGATATTGGCGGCAATGGCTTCCATGTCTTCCTGCGGCGAGGTGCTTTCCAGGATTTCCAGCGTGAGCCGCTCCACGAAATTCCTATCGTGGTGCGAGAGGGTGCGGTGCAAATGGTCGACAAAGCCGCTATCCAGAAAACTGGATGGGTTGACGTTGACACTGACCGAATAGGGCAGGCCACGCCGCATGATCTCTTCGATAGCCGTCACTGCCTTGTCGATGACGTATTTGCCTATCTCGATGTCGAGCCAGGTGTGCTCTATCTGCGGGAGAAAGCAGCCCGGCGGCAGAATCTTGCCCGAGGGCAGGCGCCAGCGCAGCAACCCTTCGAATGCCGTCACCGTGTCGAAATGGTAGTCGATCTTCGGTTGATAGAAGAGTTCCAGCTGTTGCTGCGACAGCGCCAGACGGACCTTGCGGGCGGTGGCCAGGCGCTCGCGACGAAAGTGATGAAGTTTGAGATCGAAATAGCAGTACCCGTTCTTGCCCGACTCCTTGGCCGAGTACATGGCCTGGTAGGCATGGTGTAGCAACGCATCCGCATCCGCTTCGTCATCGGGGTAGCAGGTAATGCCCATGCTGGCGGTAAGGCTATGGACGTGCTCCTCTGTCTGGACGGGCATACGGATCTGATCGAGAATGCGTTGACTGATCGCTGGCTTCAGCACGTCGCGCAGAATGATGGCGAATTCGTCCCCTCCCAGATACGTCACCACGTCCTTGCGACGCACGGCATCGCGCAGGCGTTCGGCGATGACCTGCAGCACGGCGTTACCGGCGGCGTTGCCGTGCGATTCGTTGATGCTCTTGAACCCGTCCAGATTGATCAGACAGACCGAAAGGTTGCCCTGGGATTGCCTGGCAAGTGCCAGCTCTTCTTTCATCAGCTTCTGGAGCAGACCCCGATCGGGCAGGCCGGTCAGGGTGTCGATCTGATCGGGCGTCAGCCCTGGCGGACGTTGGGTCAGCAGGTAACGGCCGATCTCGTCCTCGATCTGGTGGGCAAGGACATGAAGCATCTCGAAATCCAGCGTCCGAGCCGGAATCGGCGACGTATGCAGGAGACAGAGCGTACCTATGCAGGATCCCTCGATGTCGCGCACGGGCACGCCGGCATAGAAGCGCCAATGGGGCGATCCGACGACCTGGGGATGGCTGGCGAACTCGGGATGAAGCGAGGCATCCTCGATGACGAAAAGTTCGTTGTGGCGCAGGGTGTGATGGTTGGGCGACAGGGCATTCGGGATATCGGTCGATACCGACCCGTCGCTGTTCCTGCACCATTGCTGATCGCTACCCACCAGGGTGAAACAGGCATCCGTTACCTTGTAATGCTGCCTGGCGATCCAGCGTACCCGGTCGAGCCATTCTTCGGTCAGTGCGTCGATTTGTCTTGTTTGGTCCATGACGTCTTGGCGCCATGTTTCGTAGCAATCCAGGTTCACGGCGTGGCACCTCATCAAAGCCTTTTACCTCGCCCCATCCCTGTGGCATTCAACGAGCATTTTCTAGTGAGACTGCGACCCAACGGCTACTATCGACTCCAAAATTCGATAGGGGGTTGAATTAATAATTCAATACAAATTTGAACTATGGTTCAACGGAAATTGAACAAATAGTTCAAATTCAATCCATGGATGAAAAAAGCATGTTCGCGTTGCGCCTAAAGGCGGCGCTTACCGCCGCTGGGTATGAACCGCGGCCTTCAGTGCTGGAGCGTGAGTTCAACTTGCGCTACTGGGGATCGCCGATCACTTTCCAGGCGGTCCGTCGGTGGTTGCGAGGCGACTCGATACCCTCGCAGGACAAGCTGCAGGTACTGGCGAGATGGTTGAGCATCGAGCCGCAGGTCTTGCGTTACGGTGAACAGACTTCGCAGGCTCACGCCCCCATGCAGGCGACCTGGATCGTACCCGTCAATGGCGAGGAAGACGAGGTGCTGCGGATCTACCGTAATCTGCCAGAGGAGCAGCGTCAGGTCTTGCGGCAAGTGATTCTGGCGTTCGCCAGGGCAAACGATCTGCAGCCAGGCGGTTCACAGGAGTCGAGCTGATACCCATCAATGGCTGGCGCCTTTCGTGCCCGAGGCGCTACGGGAAGCCGGTCCGGGATCGATCGTCGCCACGGACGGCCTGGCCACGATCGATCCATCGGATCAGGGCAACATGTCGGGCATCATCCGATAATAGAGGTTGAATAGAATCCACAGCGTACCGCCAACCATGATGGCCAGGATCAGGACGGTAAACAGGATCAACTGCAGATCCTCACGCTTGTTCCTGGCCAGCGTAATGTGCAGGAAGAAGCGGAAGTGCACCACGATCTGGATCACGGCGCAGCCGGCAATGACGAGATAGAGCGTTCCTGCTGCCATCTGCGTATAGGCCGCCAGGCCGAACGGAATCAGCGTCAGGATCAGTGCCAGCCCGAACCCCCAGAGATAGCTGCGCAACTCGCTGGATTTCTCACGCGCTTCCTGCTCGGAAAGTTGGCGATGGCTCATACGATGCCTCCCAGATACACCAGCGAAAAGATGCCGATCCAGACCACGTCCAGAAAGTGCCAGAGAATGGCCAGCCGCATCAGGCCGGTCTTGGTGGGTGGGTCGAGCCCATGCACGGCAATCTGGCCGAGCAGGGCAATCAACCAGATACAGGCCCCGATGACGTGAAGGCCATGCAAGGGCACCAGCGAGAAGAACGCCGAGAGAAAGCCGCTTCGGCTGGGCACGCCGCCTTCGGTAAACATCTTGTGGAAGTCGTAGAGTTCATGGGCGAGAAAGCCGAGGCCCAGCAGCAGCGTCACCAGTAGCCAGATGACGAGGACCTTCCGGTCGCTGCGATATTTCAGCGCCAGCGATGCCATGCCGAACGTGAAGCTGCTGGTCAGCAGCAACATCGTTTCGATGAAGGCGCTCTTGAGTTCGAACAAGTCACTGGGGCCGGGGCCTCCGGCAGTACCGCCTAGCATGGTGACGTAGGTCGCGAAGAGCAGGCCGAAGATAATCAGGTCGCTCATCATGAACACCCAGAATCCGAACACCATCTCTTCGCGAGTATCCTCGCTCTCTTGATGGGCTGGCCCGAGATTGAGGCCGGGATGATGCACGCGGTGCGGCGTCCGATTGGCGTGGCCGTCGTTTGGCTTCGTGATCGTCGTCATTGAACGGCTCCTTCCACGGGCGGCACGGGGAGCCCCCGGTTTTCCCTCGTCTGCTCTTTCGAACGGTCGACCGGCGTCGTTCGGCGCACGCATTCGATCCAGGCCAGGTGCGTGCGGCGAACTTCGTCGCCGGGTATGGTGCGCGTGGTCTTGCGCACGTAGCCGCGTGCAATGATGGCGACCAGCGTGACCATCGCCGCGAGAATCACCAGCCACCACATGTACCAGGTCAGACCAAACGCCATCGCCGTACCGGTCACCGCGATGATCACGCCCATGGCGCTGTTGGCGGGCATTTCGATATCGGGGAACTCGTCCGGTATCTGATACGCCTTGCCTTGCTCTTTCTCGGCCATGAAGGCGTCGCGGCTGAACACTTCGGGGATGACCGGGAAGTTGTATTCCGGCGGTGGTGAACTGGTCGCCCATTCGAGGCTCCGTCCATCCCACGGATCGCCGACAAAGACGTTGTTATGATGGCGGTCTCGGACGCTCACCCAGAGCTGGATCAGCAAGAACAGCATGGCAAAGAGAATGACGATCGCGCCGCAACCGGCGGCAATGGTCCAGGGCAGGTACGCGGGCTCGAAGAAGGTCAGCGAGCGGCGCGGCATGCCCAGTACGCCGAGCGCATAAAGCGGGAAGAACGCCAGCATGAAACCGATGACCCAACAGTAGGCGGCACGTCGTCCCCAGCGTTTTTCCAGACGGAAGCCGAAGGCCTTGGGGAACCAGAAATTGGTAGCCGCCAGCATGCCGAAGAGCGTTCCGGGAATCAGCATGTTGTGAAAATGAGCGATCAGGAACAGCGAGTTGTGCACTTGATAATCGACGCTCGGGGTGGCGAGAATGATGCCGGTCAAACCGCCGATCACGAACAGCATGATGAATCCGACGGCGTAGATCATGGGAGCCGATAGTCTGACTCGTCCGCGATACATGGTCAGCATCCAGTCGTACACTTTTACACCGGTCGGGATGCCGATCAGCATCGTCGCGATGCCGAAGACGGCATTGATGGCGGCGCTCTGCCCCATGGTGAAGAAATGGTGGAGCCAGACGGTAAACGAGAGGAAGGCGATACATATGGTCGCGATCACGAGCAGGGTATAGCCGTAGAGTCGTTTTCCTGAAAAAGTCGAAAATACCTCGGAATAGATACCGAATGGCGTCAGAATCAGAATGTAGACTTCGGGATGACCGAAGGCCCAGAAAAGGTTGATGTAGTTCATCATGTTGCCACCCAGATCACTGGTGAACATGTGAAAATCGAGATAGCGATCCAGTGCCAGCAGGGCAGTGGCGACCGTCAGCGGCGGCATGCCGAAGATCATCAGGATGGCGGTGCTCAGCGCGGTCCAGGTAAACAGCGGCATACGAAATAGCTTCATGCCGGGCGCGCGCTTTTTATAGATCGTCACCGCGAAATTGATGCCGGTCAGCGTCGAGGAGAGCGTGGATAGCGTCACCGCCCAAATCCAGTAGTCGACCCCGGCATCTGGGCTGTAGGACAGTTCCGTATAAGGGGGATAGCCACTCCAGCCGCCGGTGGAGAATGGCGCCAGCACCAGTGAAATCATCACGATCGCCGCGCCCGCTGCGGTAAGGCCAAGGCTGATCTGATTCATGACCGGAAACGACAGATCACGGGCGCCGATCTGCAGCGGCATGACGTAATTGATGATGCCGGTCAGGAACGGCATCGCCATGAAGAAGATCATGATCGTGCCGTGAGTCGTGAAGAACTCGCCGAAGTGTTCGGGCGACAGAAAGCCCCCGTCCAGCCCGACTGCCTGCTGCGCGCGCATGAATGCCGCTTCGATTATCGCGCGAGAGAGCATGACCATGGCGATGACGATGAACATGATCCCGATTTTCTTGTGGTCCGGACTGGTCAGCCATTCCGACCACAGATATTTCCACTTGCCCAGCCAGGTCACCAGGATCACGGCGCCGAGCACGCCCAGCACGACCATTCCAGCGGCTCCGCCGGCAATGATGCCGTTGATGATATTGAAGGTCGTCGGGTCGCGAACAGCCTCCCAGAAGGGCAGGGCATCCCAGCCCAGGCGACCGAAGACAAAGTTCCAGATATCGCTCACGTTGCCTTCTCCCCGCCGTTGTCGTCAGCTTCATCGTGAGTGTTTTCCTCGGCATCAGGGGGCGCGGGGGTAGCGTTCGAGGGTGGCATCCGTTCGTCCATGATTTTGCGATTTTGGGGTGGCGATATCGTCAGTGACGTCCAGTCGATCGGTGCGTGGTGGGCGATGGCGTCGAAGAGTCGCGACGGAATGGGCGAAAATGCCATGAGATCGCCATGCTGATAGTTCTCGATTCCCAGCATGCCAGCGAAATCGGTGGCATCGCTTTTTTCGTTCAATTGGTTGAAGCGTTGCCGGTCGAGCCGATAGCCGTCACGTCGAGCATGAGCGACGAAATCATCGAATTGCGCATCGTCGACGACTTGGGTCATGAAGCGCTGACGATGAAAGCCACTGCCGTTGTACTGCATGTTCTTGCCCTGGAAGCGTCCCGTATTGTCGGCTTGAAGATGAAGCTTCGTGACCATGCGGTTCATGACGTCGATCTGGCTGCCGAGCGCCGGGATGAAAAATGACTGCAGCACGGTGGCCGACGTCAGTTGAAACGCGATAGGGCGATCTACCGGCAATACCAGTTGACCCATGCTGGCAATGCCTTGTTCGGGATAGATGAAAAGCCACTTCCAGTCGAAACCCACCACTTGAACCTGCAATGGCTGCTTGTCGGAATCGAGCGGGCGGTAGGGATCGAGCTGATGGGTTTCTCGCCAGAGCACGACGGCCAGCACGATGACGACCACGAACGGCACGCCCCACATGGCGATATCCAGCCAGCGCGACATGGCCCAATGCGGTCGATAGACCGCATTGCCGCGGTAACGGTAGCGCCAGAGGATGATCGGGGTCTGGATGATCACCGGTAATACCACGATCAATGTGACGAACACCACGAACCAGAAATGGTGCTTCTGTGCCTCGGCGATCGGCCCCTGAGGGTTCATGAATCCCGGCAGAGAATGGCTACAACCCGAGAGCAATGCCATGACGAAGAGTATTGTCCCACCTCGACCGAGAGGGACGAACGAGTCGATGATTCCTTTCACGCCATGCTCCGTGAATGCGCCGTAATGCTTGGTGAATGGTGTGACGAACCTTAACTATAGAAACGATTTACGGTCCCGGCATTGATGTAATTTAGCCATGCGGTGGATTAGATCGATTTATAGGGTGGAGAAAGCGATTTAATGGCTTCAGGAGCGGTATCAAGAACGTCGTATGCTTCTTGATGATGGAATTTTTCCATCGTTTTGATTTTCTCTGCCTATCGGTGGATAGAGCCGATTAGCTATTGACTATCGTCAATGTCAACAGAGCCGGGCCTTTGCGACGGGAAGGCGAGGCTTCCGGATAAATTCACGCGAGGTCTTGACGCGACGATGGGGCGATCGGGCCGATTGGCTTGGTGGACAGAACAGCAATCACTATTTATACCTGACATTAACCTGTGTTGTGATGCTTCGACGATAGAGGTTCCGCGCAGGGGAGTCGAAGGTAGAGGCGATGCGCCAAACCCAGGGCCAAGCGACCGATAGAATCGGCAGTGCGAATCGCCAGATACACGATTAGCGTGGCAATGAATGCCGCGTGATGAAGATAACGGAGATAGCCTGTGACTAGCGACAATCGCAAACCGACGACGACAGAGGCCGGTATTCCGGTAGCGAGCGAAGAGAATGCGCTTTCCGTCGGCCCTGATGGCCCGATCGTGCTTCACGATCATTATCTGATGGAACAGATGGCGGCATTCAACCGTGAAATGATTCCGGATCGTCAGCCGCACGCCAAGGGCGGCGGTGCTTTCGGCCATTTCGAAGTGACGCATGACGTCAGCCGGTATACCAAGGCCAAATTCCTGCAGCCGGGCAAGAAGACCGAGATGGTCGCGCGCTTCTCGACCGTTGCCGGTGAATCCGGCAGCCCGGATACCTGGCGCGACCCGCGCGGCTTCGCGCTCAAGTTCTATACCGAGGAAGGCAACTTCGACATGGTGGGTAACAATACCCCCGTCTTCTTCGTTCGCGATCCGATGAAGTTCCAGCACTTCATCCATTCCCAGAAGCGTCGTGCCGACAATGGCCTGCGCGATCACGACATGCAGTGGGACTTCTGGACTCTGGCGCCGGAAACGGCCCACCAGGTGACCTGGCTGATGGGCGATCGTGGTGTGCCTGCCACCTGGCGTCACATGAATGGCTACTCCAGCCATACCTACATGTGGGTCAACGCCGAGGGCGAGCGCTTCTGGGTCAAGTATCATTTCAAGACCGACCAGGGCATCAAGTGTATGACCCAGGAGCAGGCGGACCAGATGGCCGGTAGCGATGCCGACTACCACCGCCGCGACCTGTTCAACGCGATCAAGCGGGGCGACTATCCGACCTGGACGCTACACGTGCAGATCATGCCGTTCGAGGATGCCAAGACTTATCGTCTCAACCCGTTCGACCTGACCAAGGTCTGGCCGCACAGCGACTATCCGCTGATGGAAGTCGGCAAGATGACGCTGGATCGCAACCCGGAAGATTTCCATGCCCAGATCGAGCAGGCCGCCTTCGAACCCAACAACATGGTTCCCGGTACGGGACTCTCTCCGGACAAGATGCTGCTGGCACGCTCCATCTCCTATGCCGATGCGCACCGCGCACGTCTCGGGGTGAACTACAAGCACATCCCGGTCAATACGCCCAAGTCGCCGGTCAACAGCTATGGCAAGGGCGGCGCGATGCGCATGCGAAATGCCAGCGATCCGGTCTATGCGCCCAACAGCAAGGGCGGGCCCAAGGCCGATTCCGCCCGTTATCCGGAAGACGCGGTCTGGTCGGCGGATGGCGAATTCGTCCGCACGGCCTACACGCTGCGTCCGGCGGACGACGATTTCAGCCAGGCCAACGACCTGATCAACAAGGTGATGGACGACGCGGCCCGAGACCGCCTGGTCAGCAACGTCGTCGGCCACGTTTCCAACGGTGTCGAAGAGCCGGTACTCTCGCGCGTGTTCGAGTACTGGCGCAACATCGACGAGACCATCGGCCGTCGTATCGAGGAAGGCGTCAAGGCCAACCGCGGGAAGTGATGATGGCCTGACGATATGGGTCCAGGTATGTAAAGAGGCCCCGTTCACCCTTGGTGAACGGGGCCTCGTCATGTCATGGACCCGTCAGAAACTGGTCCACTCTTCTATCTCTTCCTTTGGCTCCGTCGACGTCCTTTTGACAGGACGAGCGGAACGAGCCAGTGTCGGAGAAGCGGCGGATGCGAGAGGCGGACGATGATTCGCCGTGGCGGCAATCTCCGGGTAGCCGTGGAAGAAAGCGATCTCGCGGGCCAACTGCTCGGCCTGGGTCTGCAAGCCTTCGGTCACGTTGGTGGATTCCTCGACCAGCGACGCGTTCTGCTGGGTGACGCTATCCATCTCGCCGACCGCCAGGTTGATCTGCTGAATACCCGTCGACTGCTCACGGCTGGCCACGGCGATTTCCGAGACCAGATCCGTCACCTTTGCCACGTTATTGACGATATTGGCCAGCGTCTCGCCGGAGCGATTGACCAGTTCCGATCCGCGTGCGACGCGCTGTGCGCTCTCCGATACCAACTGCTTGATCTCGCCGGCGGCATCGGCGCTGCGACTCGCCAACTGGCGCACTTCCTGGGCCACGACCGCAAACCCTCGCCCTTGCTCGCCAGCGCGGGCCGCCTCGACGGAAGCGTTGAGCGCCAGAAGATTGGTCTGGAAGGCGATCTCGTCGATCATGCCGATGATGTTGGCGATCTTCTGGCTGGAGCTATCGATCTCCTGCATGGCGCTGATCGCTTCACTGACCACTTCGCCCCCTTTCTTGGCTTGGGTGCTCACATCGCTGGCGAGGTTGTCGGCCTGCGCCGCGTTGTCGGCATTCTGGGTGACGGTATGGGTAATCTGCTCCAGGGCGGCAGCGGTTTCCTGCAGACTGGCGGCCTGCTCCTGGGTGCGCTGACTGAGATTTTCATTGCCGGCCGCCAACTCCGCGGAGATCGATTCCACGCTTCGCGCGTTCCGGGCGACTTCGCTGATGACGCTGGAAAGTCTATTTCGCATCTCGGCCATGGCATCCAGCAAGCGGCCGAATTCATCGTGATATTTGACGCTGAGACGCACGCCGAGATCGCCCTTGGCCAACGATTCGGAAAAATCCGTGGCCTCTTTTAGAGGGCGGAGAATACCGCGGCTCAGCCACCAGCCAATGAGGATGGCCACCAGCAGACCGATGGCGATGACGGCGATGACGATATTCAGATTGGTTTCGTAATTGGTGACGCTCCGATCATAGTTATCCAGCGTTACCTGGCGCGCCATTCGATACAGAGACGTCACGGCATCGTAGACTTCTTCATAGCGCTGATTGATTGCGGCTTTCGTGGCCTGTTCACTATCCAGTAGTTCGCGCAGAGACTGTGCGGCACGGAGGTAGCTCTTGGCTGCTTCCCGTTCCGCGTCGCTGGTGACCAGTGCTGGATAGTAGTTCTGCCAGGCCTCGTCGATGCGTTGGCGGTTCGCCTTCACGTTCTGCCGCTGTTCGGCGGTCAACGTCTTGGTACCGACCTCTGCATAGATCGCGCGATTGTCGCCAAAGGTGGATCTCACTGTCGCGAGATAGATCATCGCCTGCAGATTCTTCTCGACGATGGTCTGTATGGACTGCTGCGTATGCTGATTATTGAGTACACCTTGGCCCCCGATGCCGATCAGCAACGCAATCATGAGTCCTAGGGCTATCACCAGCCTGGCTTTGACGCTTTTCCCAAGTTTTGACATTCAGTTCACCTCGCCCGAATTTTTTTAATTACTTTTTTCTGTTGGACGCGTGTCTTCTCTTACGGATAGATTGGCGTGCCAATATAGTTATCGGCGCGGCGCGAGATAGGTTTAGGTGATTGATATTCAGGCCTTTTTTTGCCGGCTGCAAAAAAAATTGTCATTGCATGAGGGTCGGAAGGGGAGGTTGCGATGGCTCGCTTCTGAATCCTGACGAGAGCGGAGGGATTGGCGCCCCGCCAAAACCCGCCCGGGAGGAGGGTTGATACCCTCCTCTGCGATATCGACGATGGCGGCGTCGGCCGAGCGGAGATCGGCAACGCGGCAGGAACGAGAGGTATGCCCTGGCGTCAGCCCTTGCGCTGCTTGATCTGATCCTTCAACTGCCCGGGGACCTGCTTGATGATCAGGCGGTCGCGCTCGTCATCGTATTCGATGCTGTTGCCGAGCAGGTGCGAATCGAAGCTGATCGAGACGCCGCTGGCGCGGCCGGCAAAGCGCTTGAACTGCTGCAGGGTACGCTTGTCCGGCGGAATCTCGGCGGCGAGGCCGTAGTCCTGATTGCGGATATAGTCATAGAACGCCTTGGGTCGCTGCTCGTCGACCAGTTCCGACAGTTCGTCCAGCGTGATCGGCTCGCCGCGCTTGGCCTGGCCGTTGGCGTAGTCGATCAGCGCTTCGGTCTTCTCCCGGCTGGCCTCTTCGGGCAGGTCCTCGCTTTCGACATAATCGCTGAACGCCTTGAGCAGGGTGCGGGTCTCGGCGCCGGCATTGACGCCTTCCTGGCAGCCCAGCCACTCCCGGAACGCTTCGACCAGCTTCTTGTTGCCCCGGTCCTGCGCGTAGGTAATGTACTGGCGCGACTGCCCGCGCTGCCACTGGGTCAGGTCGATCCTGGCTGCCAGCATCAATTGGCCGAGATTGAGCTGCTGGACGGCGACGAGGTTGAGATCGTCATCGAACCCGTAGCCGTCACGCTGATGGAGCATGGCCAGCGTCAGAGTTTCCGCCTCGCCCTGACGGGAGTGCACGAACCACCAGTGGCTGCCGATCGAAAGATGCGCATCGAGCAACGGCATCAGGCTTTCGGTGGTCTGGCGGGTAAAGTCGGTAAAGTTGATTTCCCCGCTGCGATAGCGCTCGAGCTCGAAGGCGAAGCGTGACGATGACGCAGGCGCCGCTTCGCTGTCTTCGCTGTCTCCCTCCACGCCGGCTTCGCTGAAGTGCCCCCACGCCTTGGGCTTGCCGTGAAAGCTCGAATTGAAGTTCGCGAACAGCGAGTCCGCGATTGCCGTGTCGGTCATCGCCTCGCCGCAGGTCAGCGTGGCGGGTTGTTCGTCGCTCTGTTTATCGATGCGATGGGCGCAGGCTTGCAGTATCGGCATGACGTGACTCGTGAAGCGGTGGGGGCGGGCCGCTGGGCAGCCCGCCAGGGTAAACGATGGCTTATTGCTGTGTGTTTCGGGCTATCGGCTATGGGGTGCGGGACCACGGACTAGGGGCGGAGGCGGTAGCCGGTGCGGAAGATCCAGCTGATCACGGCCAGGCTGACCGCCAGAAAGACGCCGATCATGACCAGGCTGGCGACCACGCTGACATCGCTGATGCCGTAGAAGCTCCAGCGAAAGCCGCTGACCAGGTAGACCACCGGGTTGGCCAGGGTTACCGCCTGCCAGAACGGCGGCAGCATGTCGATGGCGTAGAAACTGCCGCCGAGAAACGTCAACGGCGTGATGATCAGCAGCGGCACCAGCTGCAGCTTCTCGAAGCTGTCCGCCCAGATGCCGATGATGAAGCCGAGCAGGCTGAAGGTGATCGCGGTCAGCAGGAGAAACAGCAGCATCATGAAGGGGTGCTGTATATGCAGATCGACGAAGAAGTTCGCCGTGCCGAGAATCACCAGCCCGAGAATCGCGGACTTCGACGCGGCGGCGCCGACATAGCCGAGCACGATCTCGAAGTACGAGATCGGCGCCGACAGCACTTCATAGATGGTGCCGGTGAACTTGGGAAAGAAGATCCCGAACGACGCGTTCGACACGCTCTGCGTGAGCAGCATCAGCATGATCAGGCCGGGCACGATGAAGGCGCCGTAGCTGACCCCTTCGACCTCCTGAATGCGCGAACCGATGGCGGCGCCGAAAACGACGAAGTAGAGCGATGTCGAAATGACCGGCGAGATCAGGCTCTGCAGCAGCGTGCGCCCGGCGCGGGCCATTTCGAAGAAATAGATGGAGCGGACGGCTTGCAGGTTCATTGGCGCTCTCTGACCAGGTTGACGAAGATATCTTCCAGCGAACTTTGCTTGGTATGCAGATCCTTGAAGCGAATCCCGGCGGCTTCGATCTCGTTGATCAGCGCACTGATGCTGACATGGTCGCTGTCACCGGCCTCACTGGCGTCGTAGGTGTAGACCAGTACGTTGCCGTTCTCCGCCAAGGTCAGCGGGTAGTGGGCCAGCGCCGGCGGCACGCTGGCCAGCGGCGTCTGCAGGTGCAGCGTCAATTGCTTGCTGCCGAGTTGCCGCATCAGGGTCGCCTTTTCCCGTACCAGCACGATCTCGCCGCCATTGATGACGCCGATGCGGTCGGCCATCTCTTCGGCTTCCTCGATGTAGTGCGTGGTCAGGATGATGGTCACGCCGCTATTGCGAAGCTCCCTGACCACCTCCCACATGTCACGCCGGAGCTCGACATCGACACCGGCGGTGGGCTCGTCGAGGAACAGGATTTCCGGCTCGTGGGCCAACGCCTTGGCAATCAGCACGCGGCGCTTCATGCCGCCGGAGAGCGTAATCAGCTTGTTCTTGCGCTTGTCCCATAGCGACAGCGCCTTGAGCACGCGCTCGATATGAGTGTCGTTGGGGGCCTTGCCGAACAGCCCGCGACTGAAGCGCACCGTGTTCCATACGGTCTCGAAGGCATCGCTGGTCAGCTCCTGCGGCACCAGGCCGATCTTGGCCCGCGCGGCACGATAGTCGGTGACACTGTCGTGACCGTCGACCGTCACGCTACCGCCGGTAGCGTTGACCAGCCCGCAGATGATGCTGATCAGGGTCGTCTTGCCGGCGCCATTGGGGCCGAGCAGGGCGAAGATCTCGCCGCGCTGGATCTCCAGGTCGATCTGCTTCAGCGCCGAGAAGCCGGAATCGTAACGCTTGGAAAGGCCGCTGATGGCGATCACCGGGGAAGGGCGCGCGGCAGGCGTCTCGGTGCGTGGCGTGGGTTCCGGGGCTATGGGCGTCTCGTGACTCATGCAAACCCTGCTTCGTGACGGCGTTAGGGGCCGTTATTGTAGGCGAAAAGCGGGCTCGTCTGGAGTCATCATCGGCCACGGAGAGAAAACGCGCCGGATCGAACGGCGGCATGGGTGCGTCGCATGTGATGAGTGGGCTGAATGAACTGGCAGGACTGAACGAACTGGCGGAAAGAAACGGGGGAACAGGTCACGGCGGGACGAGATCGGGAAACGTCGTGGTTCATGCTGTGTCCGGTCGAGCTTCAGGCGCCTGTAGTCTGTCCGGAGGTCACGGCTCGGGGGCCTTGGCCTGTGCCAGCAGCTCGATCACCTCTTCGTCGGTGGTCTGGTCGAAGTCCTCGTAATGGCTGCCAACGGCGCTGAAATCGATCGGTGCCGAGAGGCAGACGATCTCATCGGCCCAGTCGCGAAGCTGTTCCAGCGCCTCTCTCGAGGCAACCGGCACCGCCAACGTGACATGCCTGGCGCCCTGCTTGTGCATCGCCTCCAGCGCGGCCCGGGCGGTGCCTCCCGTGGCGATGCCATCGTCGACGACGATCACTGTGCGTCCGGCGACATCGACGGCGGGGCGGTCGCCCAGGTAGCGGGTCCGGCGGCTTTCGATCGTCTTCAACTGACGCGCTTTCTCGTCCGCGAGATAGGAATCCGATGCGCCGGCCATCTCGACCAGTTCGGCATTGAGATACAGCTGGGGAGGATCGCCATCCACGACCGCACCGATACCGAACTCCGGGCGGCCCGGTGCCCCGATCTTGCGCACCATGATCAGGTCCAGCGGCAGGTCCAGCGCTCGGGCAATTTCGAAGGCGACGGGAACACCGCCGCGCGGTAGCGCCAGTACGAGATCCGCTCTTGGCGCATCGATCAACTGCTCGGCCAATTGACGCCCGGCATCGCGGCGATCGGCGAAGCGTGGGATGACGGTGAAAGAATGACGCATCGGCCGTCTCCTGAATCCATGAGGGCCTTGGCTTGGTGCGACCATAGCTAGGTGCGACCACGGGCCGCGCGGCACCTCGGTAAGCGAACCGCGAAGCTCGCTATCCGCAATGTTCGAGATTCAGGATTTGTGATTGTGCTTGGGTTTGTCCTTGCGAGAGGCCGATGCCATCTTCTCGAGTTCCTTTTCATCCATCGAATCGTACATCGACTTCGATGCACCCTTGAGTTCGCTGGCCTTCTTCTCGCCACGTTTGGCAGCGAGTGCGGCACCAGCGGCCATTTGCTGGGATTCGGACTTGGCTGGCATGAGCTGTCTCCTTCGTATCGGCACCTTTGGCTATGCGTTGGCGTTGAACCGCCTATTCGCTAGCGTAGAGCGTCGGATAACCCTTGCCCAAGTCTGTGGGCCACGAATGGTGGCGTTCCTTAATCGCCATTAATTGGCGTCTGGGCCTTCCCGCTCGAGCGCAACGCCAGGAAGCCGCAGAAATCGCCAGGCTGGGCTATACCTAATAGAGCAAACGATATTCACAAGACGAGCGGCTTCACAAGACGAACGGTTTCACAAGACACACGACGAAACGGCAACGTCAACGAAATGACTCATTCAGGAGAACCACGCATGTCGCATATCCTCTGGCGTCGAATTGCCTTGAGCATCATGGCCGGTGTGTTGCTGGCCGGCGGGCTTGGCGCCTGCACCACGACGACTTCCGCCGATCGCGAAAGTCGAATGTCGCAGCGGGAGCAACTGGATCAGGACGTACAGCAGACGCTTGATCGGCTCTATCGATCGGTGCCGGCTTCCCGGGCGTTGGCCGACCGTGCGGAAGGCGTGCTGGTCTTTCCGGGCGTGCTGGGCGCCAGCTTCATCGTTGGCGCCAGCCACGGTGACGGATCGCTGTTGGTCGACGGCGCCAAGGCGGGCTACTACACCACGACCAGCGGTTCGATCGGCTTTCAGGCCGGCGCGCAGTCGCAGGCGGTCATCTACATGCTGATGACGGAAAAAGCGCTCAATCGGGTACGTAGCGACAACGGCTGGTCCATCGGCGCCAGTGCCGGCGTCGCGGTCGCGGACATCGGCGCCAACGGCCAGATCACCAACGACACCGCCAATCAGGAAGCCGTCGCG
The DNA here is from genome assembly GCF_001858555.1 of Salinicola sp. MIT1003. NCBI lineage: Bacteria > Pseudomonadati > Pseudomonadota > Gammaproteobacteria > Oceanospirillales > Halomonadaceae > Salinicola > Salinicola sp. MIT1003. The sequence goes on along the minus strand of NZ_MCAP01000001.1, from coordinate 80,305 downwards.
TTCGTGATGAACAACCAGGGTATTCAGGGCGGGGTGTCGTTGAACGGCGCCAAGATTTCCAAGGCCAGCCCTTGAAGCGGTTCGCCCCTTGACGCCGGATTCACCGGCCCGAACGCAAGAAACCCACCGCGAGGTGGGTTTCTCGTTGATGACCGAGCAGATCTCGAAGCAATCGCGTCAGGCGTTCTGGGGCAATTCGGCGTTGTGATAGACGTTCTGCACGTCGTCGAGATCATTCAGCAGGTCGATGAACTTCTCGAACATCGCCACATCGTCGCCTTCCAGCGGCGTGTGGGTCTGCGGCAGAAACTGGATATCGTCGGCTTCGAACTCGATCTCGCCGAAAGTATCGATCAACGCCTGCTTCGCCTTGGCGTACTCGGTGTGCGGAGCGAAGACCGTGATGCGGCCCTCCTCGTTCTCGATGTCGGTAACGTCGACATCGGCTTCCATCAGCGCTTCGAGCACCGCTTCCTCGTCTTCGCCGGCGAAAGCGAAGATCGCGCAGTGGTCGAACATGTGGCTGACCGTGCCTTGCGTGCCGATCTTGCTCTTGGTCTTGGTGAAGCAGCCACGAACGTCGCCGAAGGTCCGGTTCGGGTTGTCGGTCAGGCACTCGACGATGACCATGCAGTTGCCGGGACCGAAGCCTTCGTAGCGCGCCGGCGAGAAATCTTCGCCCCCGCTGCCCTTGGCCTTGTCGAGGGCCTTTTCAATCACGTGCGAGGGCACCTGATCCTTCTTCGCCTTTTCGATCAGCCCGCGAAGCGTCAGGTTGCCGGAAGGGTCGGTACCACCGGACTTGGCGCAGACATAGATTTCGCGGCCATACTTGCTGTAGACCTTGGTCTTGGCATCGGCCGTTTTGGCCATGGATTCCTTGCGGTTCTGGAAGGCCCTACCCATTGTCACTACCTATCAGGTTGTCAACGACGGGCGAGATTTTACGCAACATTGCGCTGATGTTGCAGGTTTATTTGGCCTTTCTTGCCCGGATCGCCTGCCCCGGGGGACGAGACGGCGTCAATCACCGCGCGCTCTGGTATTCTGCCGCGCCCGAACATGACATGGTGAGACCCGAGACGTCCGCCGGTTGATTGTATCGATCCCTTCTTCTCGACCAGGAGCGTTTGCCATGTCCGAGATCAACCATGCCAAGACCAACCACGCCGAGGCTGGTCACTCCGAGGCGTTCTCTTCGCTGCCGCTGGTGCCGGCGCTTCTGGATAATCTGGAATCGCTGGGCTATCTGGCGATGACGCCGATCCAGGCCGCCAGTCTGCCGCCGATCCTGCGCGGCCGGGACGTGATCGGCCAGGGCAAGACCGGCTCCGGCAAGACCGCCGCCTTCGGCCTGGGTCTGCTGTCGGCCCTCGATGTGTCGCGCTTCCAGGTTCAGGCGCTGGTGCTTTGTCCCACCCGCGAGCTGGCGGATCAGGTCGCCGAAGAGCTGCGCCGGCTGGCGCGCATGCTGGCCAACGTCAAGATTCTCGCGCTGTGCGGTGGCGCGCCGCTGGGTCCGCAGTTGAACTCGCTGTCGCACGGGGCGCATGTCGTCGTCGGCACGCCGGGGCGCATCGAGGAGCATCTGCGCAAGGGCTCGCTGGATCTCTCGTCGCTCGCGGTGCTGGTACTGGACGAGGCGGACCGCATGCTCGACATGGGATTCCAGGCCGCGCTGGAGACCATCGTCGCGGCCACGCCGACGGCACGCCAGACGCTGCTGTTCAGCGCTACCTACGGGGACAGCGTCCGCCCGATCGCCGAGCGCATGCTGCGCGAACCGGTGGCGGTGGAAGTGGCCTCCACCCATGACGAGCAGAGCATTCGCCAGCACTTCCACCAGGTCGCCGACGAGCCGGCCCGTCTCGCGGCGCTGCGCCAGCTACTGCTGCACTACCGGCCGGAATCCAGCGTGGTGTTCTGCAATACGAAGCGCGAGACGCAGGCGGTGGCGGACGAGCTGGTCGCCATGGGATTCAGCGCGGAAGCCTTGCACGGCGACCTCGAGCAGCGTGACCGCGACCAGACCCTGATCCGTTTCGCCAACAAGAGCCTGTCGGTTCTCGTCGCCACCGACGTGGCCGCGCGCGGACTGGACATCGATGCGCTGGATGCGGTCTTCAACTACCAGATCGCCCGCGAACTCGAAGTTCACGTGCACCGTATCGGGCGGACCGGTCGCGCCGGCGCACGCGGCGTTGCCTGCACGCTGCTGACCGAGAAGGAAGCCTATCGGCTCGAACGCCTCGAAGAATTTCTGGGCGAGAGCCTGCCCGTGGAGCCGCTGCCCGGTCGTGCCGGCGCCGCGCAGCCGCCCTTTCAGCCACGCATGGCGACACTGCAGATCGACGCCGGCAAGAAGCAGAAGATCCGCCCGGGGGACGTGCTGGGGGCCTTGACCAACGGCGACGATGCCATCGATGGCGATCAGGTCGGCAAGATCAAGGTGCTCGATCGCAGCGCCTATGTCGCGGTCGAGCGCGAAATCGTCAAGCAGGCGCTGGCGACGTTGAGTGCGGGTAAATTGAAAGGGCGCAGCTGCCGGGTGCGCCGAATTGGACGCTGAGGCCAGCAGGAACCTGTGAGGATAGCGAAAGCATGAAAGTACCCAAGCGATTGCAGCCGTTGGTCGAGGATGGCCTGGTGGACGAGGTCGTCAGTCAACTGATGAGTGGCAAGGAGGCCCAGGTTTTCGTCGTTCGCTGCGGGGAGGAGCTGCGCTGCGCCAAGGTGTTCAAGGAGGCCAGACAGCGCAGCTTCAAGCAGGCGGTGGCCTACCAGGAAGGGCGCAAGGTACGTAACAGCCGCCGGGCGCGGGCGATGTCGAAGAAGACGCGCTATGGCCAGCGCGAGCAGGAGTCGGCGTGGCTGAACGCGGAAGTCGACGCGCTCTATCGCCTCGCCGAGGCGGGTGTGCGGGTGCCGACCCCGCATGGCTTCGTCGACGGTGTGCTGCTGATGGAGATGATCGTCGATGCCGAGGGCGACGTGGCGCCGCGCCTCGACGACGTCGAATTGACGCCGGAGCTGGCGCTCGACTATCACCAGCGTCTCATCGGCGAAGTCGTCCGGATGCTCAGCGCCGGCCTGATTCACGGCGACCTGTCGGAGTTCAATATCCTGGTCGGCGCCGACGGGCCGGTAATCATCGATCTGCCCCAGGCGGTGGATGCGGCCGGCAACAACAACGCGCCGTGGATGCTGGTACGCGATGTCGACAACCTGCGCGGCTATTTCGGCCGCTTCGCCCCGGCACTGTTGAAGACCGACTACGGCAAGGAGATCTGGGCGCTCTACGAGGCCGGCGAGCTCCATCCCGAAGTCCGCCTGACGGGACGCTTCACGGCGGATACCACGCTCGTCGACGTCAGCGACGTCATGCAGGTGATCGACGACGCGCGCGAGGAAGCGGCGGAGCGACAGGCGCGGGAACGGGACGACGACGAAGAGAACTGGTGACGCGCCCCGTGCTCCGCAATCTGCAATGGCGTGCCGGCAACGGGCAGCGGCATCGCCGAAAGAGCTTGATCGCCGACAGAGCTTGATCGCCGCAGGAGGAGAGCGTCTACACTCTCGTTACCATCAAAGCGATCCATCGAGGTCGTTTCGTTCAAGGAGTGTTTCATGCAAGTCGTCAATCTCAAATCCCCCGGTGGCCTGGATCAACTCAAGCTTCACGAGGTCGAAGGCCCCGGCGAGCCGGGGCCGGGGGAGATCCGGGTCCGTCTCCACGCCAGCTCGCTCAACTTTCATGACTATATCGTCGTCAGCGGCAAATCTCCGACCGAAGAAGGGCGAATCCCCATGGCCGATGGCGCGGGTGTCGTCGAGGCCGTGGGCAAGGGTGTCACGGAGTTCGCGGTCGGCGATCGTGTCGTCTCCACCTTTTTCCCGCACTGGCTCGAAGGGCCGGCGCGGGTGGCCGACTTCAAGACGGTGCCGGGCGACGGCGTCGACGGCTACGCCCGCGAGCAAGTGGTGCGGCCCGCCCAGTGGTTCACTCACGCCCCCGAAGGCTACTCCCATGCCGAAGCCGCCACGCTGACCACGGCGGGGCTGACGGCCTGGCGTGCGCTGGTCGTCGACGGCGGGCTCAAGGCGGGGGACACCGTGCTAACGCTGGGGACCGGCGGCGTCTCGATCTTTGCGCTGCAGCTTGCCAAGGCGATGGGCGCGACCGTCATCTCCACCTCGTCTTCCGAAGACAAGATCGCCCGCCTGAAGGCGCTGGGCGCCGATTATACGATCAACTACCGCGAAGAGCCGGAGTGGGGCAAGAAGGTCCAGCAATTGACTGACGGGCGCGGTGCCGATCACGTCATCGAAGTCGGCGGCCCGGGCACGTTGCCGCAGTCCATCGATGCCGTGGCCATTGCCGGGCATATCTCGCTGATCGGCGTGCTGACCGGTCGCGGCGGGGATATTCCCACCTCCAAGCTGATGGCGAAGCAGGCGCGGCTGCAGGGCCTGATCGTCGGCAGCCACCGCCACCAGATCGAGATGATCCGCGCGCTCGAGGTCACCGGCCTCAAGCCGGTCATCGACTGCTCGTTCTCGCTGGACCGGATTGCCGACGCCTTCCGTCATCAGGAATCCGGCAAGCACTTCGGCAAGATCTGTCTGGAGTTTTAAGCGCTTGGCAGGAAGAGATACGAAGCGCCAGAACGACAGCGCCGCTGGGCTATCCCGGCGGCGCTTTTTATCGTCTCGGTATCAGGTATCCGACTTGCGAGAGGCGGGGCGCAGATCGTAATCGAAGTACTGGTGCATTAGGTCTTCGAACGTGCCGTCGGCGTAGACACTGTCCAGCGCCTGATTGAAGACTTCGGCCAGTTCCTTGTCGCGGGGGCGAACCGCAATCGCGTTGCCTTTGCCGAAGATCGATTCCGGGCGGTCGATCCGCGGGCCGACCTGAACGAACTGGCTGTCGGGGTTGCCGATCTCCAGCGAGTCCAGCGCGACCGGATAGTTGAGGAAAGCCAGATCGAGCCGCTGCGACTCCAGATCCAGCGCGACATCCGCCGCCGTGGCGTAGCGCTGGATATCCAGCGTATCGGCGTACTGCTGGGTGATGTAGCTATCCTGCGTGGTGCCTCGCTGCACGCCCACCGATAGCCCCTTCAGCGAGGCCGGATCGTCGAGAGAGATATCGCTGCCGCGCCGCGCCACCCAGACCTTCGGCGACATGGCGTATGGCCTGGTGAACAGCACCTGGCGTTCGCGCGCCGGCGTGATGCGCATCGATGACATGATGGCGTCGTACTTGCGCGAGAGCAGCCCGGGGATGATGCCGTCCCAGCCCTGAACGACCCACTCGCAGTCGAGCTTGGCACGCTCGCAGAGGATATTGCCCAGATCGATCTCGAAGCCTTCCAGCTCGCCAGCGGCGTTGTGATACTCGAATGGCGGGTAGGGCACGTCGACGGCAATGCGCACGTGCTGCGGTGCCGCGGCATGCGCACCGGTAGCCAGACCCAGGCCAAGGGCCATTACCGCGAAGGGGCGGGCAAAGCGAGCGTTGAAACGTTGTGTCACGCGGAAAAATCCTTTGTCGATGGGCTTTCGAGGGCCCTTTTTGCTTGTTGGCGATCTACCGACAACGGCGCCCTGGGGTTCATGGCGCCGTCGCCAACATGGTGACGCAGCCGATAGTGAATGACCAGTGCGGCCAACGCTGACCGGGCACGAGGGAATTCACCTTTCCAAGGCGCTGGCCAACCTGTAGCTTGGCGTTATCGGTGTCGCGACGCCTTCCGCGTTCATGATCGTGACGCGTTCGAGTCGCCGGGACGACCTACCTCTGATTTTCTGACCGGGAACCTTTCATGCAGACACCTGTGACCGCCTTGTCCGTCGCCGCCCGCCAGCCGTGGCGGTGGCTGTTGCTGCTGGTATTGATGCTGTCGCTCTCCGGCTGCGGCATCAACAACATTCCGACGCTGGACGAGAAGGTGAAGTCGGCCTGGTCCCAGGTCGAGAACCAGTACCAGCGCCGTGCGGATCTGGTGCCCAACCTGGTGGAGACGGTGAAAGGCTTCGCCAGCCAGGAACGGGAAACGCTGACCGCCGTGACCGAGGCGCGAGCGAAGGCGACCTCGATCCAGGTCGACGCCGATACGCTGAACGATCCTCAGAAAATGCAGCAGTTCCAGCAGGCCCAGGGCCAGTTGACCGGTGCGCTGAGCCGGCTGATGGCGGTTTCCGAGCGCTACCCGGAACTGAAGTCGAACCAGAACTTCCTGGCGCTGCAGTCGCAACTGGAAGGGACCGAGAACCGGATCGCCGTGGCGCGACGGGATTTCATTCAGGCGGTCGAGGCGTACAACACCGAGATCCGCACCTTCCCCGGCAAGATCTGGCATAGCGTGCTCTACAGCGACATGCCGATTCGCGAGAACTTCGAAGCCACCACGGAGAATGCCGATCAGGCGCCCAAGGTGGAGTTCTGATGCGCTTGCCGGTTCGACAATCGTACAAGTGCGCTGCGTCGCTGATGCTTGGTCTATGGCTACTGGCCTTTGCGCTGGTCGCGCAGGCGGCGCCGGATTTCCCCGAGCTTACCGGCCGGGTCGTCGACAATGCCGAGCTGCTCGACCCCGCTACCCAGTCGCAACTGACCGATATGCTGGCGGCCCACGAAGAGGCGACCTCCGAGCAAGTGGTGGTAGTCACGCTGCCGGATCTGCAGGGTGAAACCATCGAGGATTACGGCTACCAGCTCGGGCGACACTGGGGTATCGGCCAGGAGGGCGAGGACAACGGCGCGCTGCTGATCGTGGCGGTGGACGAGCGCGCCGTGCGCATCGAGGTCGGCTACGGCCTCGAGGGCCGGCTGACCGACGCCCAGTCTTCGATGATCATCAACCAGATCATCACGCCGGCGTTTCGCGAGGGCGACTTCGCCGGCGGCATTACCCGCGGGGCCGAAGCGATGGTCAAGGTGCTGGGTGGCGATCCCATGGCGGAAGCGGCGCCGCAGCAACAGCCCGATCGGCAAGCGTCACGCCATATCGGCGGCGCAGGTTTCTGGTTCTTTGCGCTGTTCATGATCGTCATGCTGATCGTTCGTAGTGGCGGCGGCGGTGGTGGTCGTGGCGGCAAACGTCGCCGGCGCCGTGGCGGTTTGGGCGGTTTCCTGCTCGGCGGTGCGTTGGGTAGTGGAATGGGTGGCGGTTTCGGAGATTCCGGCGGCTTCGGCGGTGGGGGCTTCGGTGGCGGTGGCGGCGGTTTCGGCGGCGGCGGTGCCTCCGGTGGCTGGTAGACGACAGGATAACGACAGCATGTCTTTATTGAACGAAAGCGAACAGCGGCAGGTCGGCGACGCGATCACGCGGATCGAGCGCGACACCGATGCCGAAGTCGTTACTGTCCTGGCACGCCAGGCCGATGATTACACCTACATCCCGCTGCTGTGGGCCGGGCTGACGGCGCTCATCGTGCCGGGTGCGCTGAGCGTCATCGCCAACTGGCTGGGTTGGCTGGACGGCGTCAGCGCCTGGTATCTGCTGCTGGTGCAGTGGCTGGTCTTCATCGTGCTGGCGGTGGTGTTTCGGTTGCCGTCGATACTCACTCGGCTGATTCCGCGCCATGTGCGCTTCTGGCGCGCTTCCAACCTGGCCAGGCGCCAGTTCCTGGAGCAGAACCTGCACCATACCGACGCCGGTACCGGCATGCTGATCTTCGTCTCGGAAGCCGAGCGCTACGTGGAGATCATCGTCGATCGCGGGATCTCGGCCCAGTTGAGCGACGACAGCTGGCAGTCGATCGTCGAAGCGTTCACTGCCCGTGTCAAAGCCGGCGAGACGCTGCAAGGCTTTCTCGACTGCATCGAGAGCTGTGGCGACCTGCTGAAGGCTCATGTGCCGGCGACCCACGAGCGTAACGAGCTGCCCAATCGGCTGGTCGTGCTCGACTAGGCTTCCCGCGCCGGCACGGGGCCGGCATCCGGATACGACAACGCCACCGTCGATGACGGTGGCGTTGTCGTTGATGCCGAGTCGGACGTTGTGGGTCAGACGTTGCCGTTGGGCGTGCCGCCGCCACTGCGGCGTTGGCCACCCTGCGAACGCCGCCGACGACGTGCAGGCGCGTCGCCATTGCGGTTGCCGCTGTCGCCCCGGTTGCCTTCGCTGCGATTGCCACTGGCGCCGCTGCGCTGGCCCGAGGATGAGCCACGGCCACCGCCGTTGCCGCGTCCGCCCGCGTTGTTGCCGCGGCCGCCACCATTACCGCGACGCTGGCCACCGCGTGGCTGACGGCCCTCGTTGTCGTCGACCTTGGGGCCGCCGCCGGGTGTCGGTTCGAACCCTTCCACCGCTTCGCTGTTCAGGCGCTGGCTGATCAGACGCTCGATGCCGGCCAGCTCCTTCTTCTCGTCCAGGCTCACCAGCGAGACAGCCTGACCGCTGGCGCCGGCGCGGCCGGTACGGCCGATACGGTGGACGTAGTCTTCCGCCACGTTGGGCAGCTCGAAGTTGACCACCTGCGGCAGCTGGTCGATGTCCAGTCCGCGGGCGGCAATATCGGTCGCGATCAGGGCGCGGACGCTGCCGCTCTTGAAGTCGGCCAGCGCCTTGGTACGCGCATTCTGGCTCTTGTTGCCGTGAATCGCCGCCGCCTCGATACCCTGGCCTTCCAGATACTTGGTCAGACGGTTGGCACCATGCTTGGTACGGGTGAAGACCAGCACCTGCTGCCACTGATGCGTCTGGATCAGGTGCGACAGCAGCGCCGGCTTGCGGCTCTTGTCCACCGGATGGACCCACTGCTTCACTGTCGCCGCCGCGGCGTTGCGCGGCGTGACCGACAGCTCGACCGGATCGTTGACCAGGCCCTTGGCGAGATTGCGGATATCGTTGGAGAAGGTCGCCGAGAACAGCAGATTCTGACGCTGCTTGGGCAGCACGGCCAGAATCTTGCGGATGTCGTGGATGAAGCCCATGTCGAGCATGCGATCCGCTTCATCGAGCACGAGGACTTCGAGCTTATCGAAGCGAACCACTTTCTGCTGATGGAGATCGAGCAGGCGGCCCGGCGTGGCGACGAGGATGTCGACGCCCTGGCGCAGGGTGGCGATCTGCGGGTTGATCTTGACCCCGCCGAAGACCACGGCGCTCTTGAGCGGCAGGTGCTTGCCGTAGGTCGCCACGCTTTCGCCCACCTGAGCGGCGAGTTCACGGGTCGGGGTCAGGATCAGGGCGCGTACCGGGATCTGTGAGCCGCCTTGGGGGCGCTCACCTTGAGACAGGCGGTGAAGAATCGGCAGGGTGAAACCTGCCGTCTTGCCGGTGCCGGTCTGTGCGGCTGCCATGACGTCTCTTCCCTCGAGGACGGCGGGAATCGCCTGTGACTGAATCGGGGAAGGGGTGTCGTAGCCCTGTTCGGCAACGGCTTTCAGCAACGGGGCACTAAGGCCCAGTGAGGCAAAACTCATTCGGTATTCTCTAGGTCGCGGCAAATGGCGAAGCGAAGCGGCTACGCTCTACCGGGGAATGCCAGTGCTGGCTGATGCGCCTGGAGGCGGCAAATAGGAGGGTCGTCAACTCTTTCAGCTTCGCGTGACGACGGTCAGACAGGTAACGGCAATGGGAACGCAGCTTAACGCATGTCTGCCCCCGCCGCCATCCCGGAGTCGCGACTATCGAGAATTGATCCGGCGGCTCGTCTGGCCCGGAAGGGGAAATGGCTCGGCACCAATGACAAGGGCTCCAGGCGAAGTAAGGACTGACTGGGGCGATGGCGGGATGTCACTGCGCCCGGCGCTGGCTATGCTGGTGCCACGATCGTGCTGGCGTGGATCGGGTAGCGTCGGCGTCGAATCCGGTTGGAAGGCTCGATAACGAACGAAGGAGATAGCGATGACCACTGCGACACGTCACTGGCTACTGGCCTGTGGTGTCAGCCTGATGCTGCCGATCGGCGTGGCCCAGGCCGCCGATTCAGCGCCGGCCAGTAACGGCGAACCGCAAGGCTCGACGCTGTGCACCAAGATTCCGATCCCCTGTGACGCGGTGATCGCCCACCGAGGCGCCTCCTACCAGGCACCGGAGTCGACCCGACCGGCCTACCTGCTGGCACGGGATCTGGGCGTCGACTATCTGGAGCTGGATCTGCAGCGCACCCAGGATGGCGTGCTGGTGGCCGTTCACGACAACTCGCTGGGTCGCAACACCAACGTCGCCGAGGTGTTCCCTGACCGGGCCGATGCGCCGGTGTCGAGTTTCACGCTGGACGAACTCAAGCGGCTCGACGCTGGCAGCTGGTTCAATGCCGCCTATCCGGATCGGGCCCGTGACAGTTATTCGGGGCTCGAGATCCTGACCCTGGATGAAGTGATCGATATCGCCGAAGAGGGCAATAATCACCCCGGGCTCTATATCGAAACCAAGGTGCCCGAGCAGTTTCCGGGGATCGAACAGGACCTGCGTGACAAGCTTGAGGCGCGGGGCTGGCTCGGCAAGGCAGCGAAATCTCGACCCGCCGCCGAACAGGGCGCCGTCAGGGTTGGCGATACGCCGGGCCGCGTGGTGATGCAGACCTTCTCGAAGGCCAGCCTGCAGGCGCTGGAAGAGGCCATGCCGCAGGTGCCGCGCGTGCTGCTGCTGTGGCTGGGCGAGGGCGGCATCGAGGCCGCACCGGGCAGGCCGCAGGGCGACGGCGAGAGCACCGCCGACTATTATGCGCGCCAGCAGGTCGCGTCACCCGAGGCATATCGATCCTGGCTCGATTTCGCCAAGGATCATGGTGCCATCGGTGTCGGACCTTCGGCGGTGCAATCCGAGCATGACGGCGCGTTCAGCAGCCAGTTCAGCTACATGGACCTGGCCGAGCCATGGATGATCGGCATGGCCCATGACGATGGCATGCTGGTGCATCTCTACACGGTCGACGAGCCGGCAGACTTCGAGCGTTATCGGCAGCGCGGCGTCGACGGCTTCTTCACCAACCGGCCGGAGCAGCTGCTGGAATTCTACGGCCAGCCGTCTCAGGATCAGGACGCCATTCTGAAGCGTTACGGCTACTGAGCCAGTTTTTGCAGCGTGTGCCGGTGTAGCGTCGGCGCCGAACACCTCTATTTATCGATTGAAGGATTGGAATCATGAACTCCTCGCGGCCACAGGCCAAGCCTACCGTACAGGTCGACAATGACCGAGTCACAGTCACCGAGTGGCGCTTCCCTCCGGGTGCCGAAACCGGCTGGCATGCGCATGAGCACGACTATGTCGTGGTGCCCCAGAGCACCGGCAAGCTCGAGCTCGAGACGCTGGATGGCCACACGTTTTCGGTGCTGGAAGCAGGAGTTTCCTACTATCGGGACAAGGGCGCCGAACATAACGTGGTCAACGCCAACGATAGCGAATTCGTGTTCGTCGAGATCGAGCTCAAGTAGCGCACGCGGGCTGCAAGACGATGGCGCCACCGCGATCCGTGGAGGATAATCGCGCCCCGGTTATCCTCCCTTCGTTACGGTATCGCCAGATGACTCAATCACACGTTCACGGCCCGGACTGTCAGCACGATCACAGCCACGACCATAGCCACGACCATAGCCACGACCATAGCCACGACCATAGCCACGACCATAGCCACGACCACGGCGCCCCCGGCCACGTTCATGGCCCGCACTGCCAGCATCACCACCACGAACCGCAAGCCCCGGTGCGTAACGCCTTCAAGGACGTGGGCCGCAACGACCCTTGCCCCTGCGGCAGCGGCAGGAAATTCAAGAAGTGCCACGCCGGTTGATATTGTTCGCCGTACTGGTGGCGCAGATCGGCGTTCGATAGCGCCAAGTGAATTGGCGCTCAGTCAAAAGGTGGTTCGACAGTACGAGACCGATAATCGTCGTGGCTGAAAACCGCAGCCGCATGGCGACACACTCGAGTTCAGGGGTACATCCGAACAGGGTCGCAGGGGCATTGCTGTCCAAATAGGAGAGATTCATGGCGCGTTCACAAGCGCTGCAACACGCCTGGCAAGCCTTCGACAGCGGCGACTTCCTGCGCCAGCTCGAGGCCCGCGTCGCGGTACGCAGCGAAAGCCAGGAAGCCGGGCGCGACGACGAGCTGCGGCGCTATCTGACCGATTTCGTGATTCCCGATATCGAGAAGCTGGGGTTCACCTGGGAGATCGTCGACAACCCGGTCGACGGCTTCGGGCCGCTCCTGCTGGCCGAGCGCATCGAAGCCGAGGCGGCGCTGACGCTGCTGACCTACGGCCACGGTGATGTGGTGCGGGGTTACGACAACCAGTGGCGCGAGGGGCTTTCGCCGTGGCGGGTCGTGATCGAAGGCGAGCGCTGGTACGGCCGCGGCACCGCCGACAACAAGGGCCAGCACACGCTCAATTTCGCCGCACTTGCGAGCGTCATCGCCGCGCGCGGTGGCACGTTGGGTTACAACGTCAAGTTGATCCTTGAAATGGGGGAGGAGACCGGCTCGCCAGGTTTGAAGGCGGTCTGCGAAGCCCATCGTGATCGCTTGGCGGCGGATCTGTTCATCGCTTCCGACGGCCCGCGCCTGTCGGCGGACTCGCCGACGCTGTTCCTCGGCTCCCGCGGCTCGTTCAATTTCGACCTGCGCCTGCGTGCCCGCGACGGTGCTCACCACTCCGGCAACTGGGGCGGGGTGCTTTCCAATCCGGCGACGCGGCTCGCCAACGCCTGGTCGACGCTGGTCGACGCCCACGGCAGGATCCTGATCGACGGCCTGCGACCGCCGGCCATACCGACTGCCGTGAAGGAGGCCGTTGCCTCCCTGGAGGTCGGCGCAACACCTGGCGACCCGACGGTCGACCCGAACTGGGGCGAGCCGGGCCTGTTGCCGCCGGAACGGCTGTTCGCCTGGAACACCCTGGAGCTGCTGGCGATCAAGGCCGGCAACCCGGACGCGCCGGTCAACGCCATTCCCGGGGAGGCCTACGCACACTGCCAACTGCGCTTCGTCGTCGGCAGCGACCGTGAACGCTTCCTCGATCATCTGCGCCAGCATCTCGACGCCCACGGCTTCGAGGATATCGAGGTCAGCAGCGCGCGCATGTCGCAGATGAACGCGACGCGGCTCGATCCGACGGACCCGTGGGTGAGCTGGGCGCTGGCATCGATGCGGGAATCCAGCGGCAAGACACCGACGCTGCTGCCCAACCTGGGCGGCTCGCTTCCCAATGATATCTTTGCCGAGACGCTCGGCCTGCCGACGCTGTGGGTGCCGCACTCCTATCCCGCCTGTTCCCAGCACGCGCCCGACGAGCACGCGCTGGCGAGCATCGTGCGGGAAGGCCTGGGTATCATGGCCGGGTTATGGTGGGATCTGGCCGAACAGGGCCGAGACATAGTGAAGGAGCGCGAGCAATGGCATCGCTGACCGACGCGGAAACGATGATGAACACGGCCTGCGACTGGCTCGCCAGCCAGCAGGCGGAGATGATCGAGGGCCTGAAGACGCTTGTCGATATCGACTCCAACAGTTACGACAAGGCCGGCACCGATGCGGTGGCGGATGTCATCGCCGAGTGGCTGGAGGCCGACGGGATTGCCGTGACGCGCACGCCGCGTCCGGAGTCCGGCGATATTCTCGAGGCGCGGCTGGAAGGCGATGGCAGCGACGCCAGCGCCGGCCATGTGCTGATGATGGGGCACCGGGATACGGTGTTTCCCACCGGCACGGTGGCCGAACGCGGTTTCACTCGAGAGGGCGATATCGGCTATGGCCCCGGCGTCGCCGACATGAAGGCAGGTCTGGTGCTGAACATCTTCGTGCTGCGGGCGCTCAAGCGGCTGGCACCGCTGCCGTTCCCGGTGCGGGCGCTGTTCACCGCGGACGAGGAGATCGGCTCTCGCGACGGCACGGCGTTCATTCGCGAAGCGGCCAGCGGGGCGCGAGCCGTGCTCAATGCCGAACCCGGCAGGATCAGCGGCAACGTGGTGACCGGGCGCAAGGGCGGTGCCGCCTTCCAGATCGAAGTGACCGGTGTGGCTGCACACTCTGGCGTCAGCCACGCCGACGGTGCCAGTGCCATCGAGGCGCTAGCGCGCAAGATCGTCAAGCTGCATGCGCTGACCGACTACGACAGCGGCGTGACCACCAATGTCGGCCTGATCGAGGGCGGCGTCTCGCGCAACACCGTGGCGCCTCGGGCCACGGCGCAGCTGGATACGCGCTTCGTCACCAACCAGCAGCGCGTCGAGCTGCTGGCGGCGATCGAGGCGATCATCGCCGAGGAAGAAGTCCCCGGAACGCAGGCGACGATTCGTCAGACCTCCGGCTTCCTGCCGATGGAGCCCGCCATGAGCGAGGCGCTGTTCGCGCGTTACCGGGCGCAGGCCGAGAAGCTCGGATTCAGCGTCGAGGGCGAGTTCACCGGCGGCTGTTCGGACGCCGGCACCACGGCGAGCCTGGGCATTCCCACGCTGTGCGGCACTGGCCCGGTCGGCGCCAAGATGCATACCGACGACGAGTATTGCCGTCTGGATACCTTCGTGCCGCGGGCGCAGGCGGTGGCCGCGACGATTCTGGATCTCGCCGCCGACGCGTCACGCTGAGACGCGCCGGGACAGCCTACGGAAACCGGCGGATGGCGGCTCAGCGGCGATCGGCGAAGCGGTCGGTCGCCCGTATCAGGGCGGCCAGAGTTTCGGGTTCGCTGAACGCGTGGCCGGCGGCCTCGATGATCTCGAGCGTCGCGTCGGGCCAGACCTTCGACAGATCCCAGGCGTTCTGAAGCGGGCAGACCATGTCGTAGCGGCCGTGAACGATCACCCCGGGAATGCCGGCGAGACGATCGGCCTGGCGTAACAGCTGGTCGTCGAATTCGAAGAAGCCCTTGTTGATGAAGTAATGATTCTCGATCCGCGCGAAGGCAAGGGCGAAATGATCGACGGCATGCGAGGCGGTGGCGTCGACGGGAATCAGCTTCGAAGTCTCGCCTTCCCAGACGCTCCAGCGGCGAGCCGCCTCGAGCTGGCGCTCGATATCATCGCCTTTGAGCAGTTCGTGAAAGGCGGGAATGATATCGTCGCGCTGTTCCTCGGGGAGGATTTCCACCAGCCGCTCCCATTTTTCGGGGAACATGTTGCGCGCGCCGTGCTTGTAGAACCAGTCGAGCTCCTGCTGGCGCATGGTGAAGATGCCGCGCAACACGAGTTCGCTGACACGCTCGGGGTGTCGCTCGGCGTAAGCGAGGGCCAGCGTCGAGCCCCAGGACCCGCCGAAGACCTGCCACCGTTCGGCACCGATCATCTCGCGCAGGCGTTCCATATCCTCGATCAGATGCCAGGTGGTGTTGTCGTCGAGACTGGCGTGCGGCGTCGAGCGGCCGCAGCCGCGCTGATCGAACAGCAGGATGTCGTAGCGGGCTGGGTCGAACAGCTGACGATGGATCGGTTTGCAGCCGCCGCCGGGGCCGCCGTGGAGAAAGACCACCGGCTTGCCGTCCGGGTTGCCGCAGCGCTCCCAGTAGACCTGATGGCCGTCGCCGGTATCCAGATGACCGTGGGCGTGAGGTTCGATAGGCGGATAGAGCGGATTGGATTCAGACATGGTTGACCTTGTTGGAAACGGGACGCTGTCATTGCACTGACAAAAAGCGTCGCGCTGACAAAAACGTTGCATTGACGAGAAACCAGCATAAAGGCCGCGTGGGGCAGGGGCCAGGCATGGCGCCGACTCGATGCGAGGCCGGTGATGTCGTCATGCGGCTCTGCTACTATCGTCGCCATTCAATTGGCTTCGGCGCGCCGAGATCGGTGCCGAGCTATCGTTTCGTTGCCGAGGGGGCGATCGCCAGCGCGGTCGAATCAGAGAGTCCATGAAATCACGTTCCGGCGATACCGGTTTTCGCCACCTGTTTCACTCCACGGGCTACTCGTTGAAGGGGCTGGTTGCCGCCTTTCGCAACGAGGCCGCCTTTCGCCAGGAGGTGGCGCTCTGCGTCATTCTGGTGCCGTTGGCTTGGTGGATCGGCGAGAATCCCGTCGAATGGCTGGTACTGGTCGGCAGCTGCGTCTTCGTGTTGATCGTCGAGCTGCTAAACAGTGCGGTGGAGACGGTCGTCGATCGAATCGGCCCCGAACATCACGAACTTTCCGGGCGAGCCAAGGATATCGGGTCCGCGGCGGTGATGCTGGCGCTGGGCATGGCGGCGGTGACCTGGGGGTTGTTGGCCTGGGACAAGTTCTTCGGCTGAATTCCCAGACCCACCGTCCGCCCCGCGAGTTCGATACCAATCGACACCTTCTGGCTCGACTCAAACCGGCGCTTCCAGATCCCGTGGGCTATCGATGTCCCGCCAGATGCCGGCATCGTCGACGTCGATGGCGTGAACGGCTTGGCGATTCGCCTGCACGACATCCCTGGCTCCTTCACCTCCTTTCAGTTCGGCCAGTGCCGGCCACAGATCACGCCCGAACAGCACCGGATGGCCACGTTTCCCTTGGTGGCGCGGCATGACGATGCGTCCCGAGTCGGCGTGCCGGTTGAGACTGGCGCAGGTGGTGGCGTTCAGCCACGGCATGTCGGCCAGAACCACGGCGGCGGCGATAGCGCTGTCTTGCTGTGAGATCAACTCCCGAAACGCGTCGCCGAGACTGCCTCCCAGCCCGTGGCCGGCATGCGGGGCCGCCATGCGGTGGAGATCCTCGTAGCCCGCCAGGGCTTCGCCCAAGTCATCCTCCGGACGGGTGATCAGCCAGCATCGCGGATAGACCTGCGAGACGGTTGCCAGCGTCGTCTCCAGCAGGGTTCGCCCGTCATCCAGCCTGGCCCGGCGCTTGTCGCTGCCGAACCGGCGGGAGACGCCAGCGGCCATGACCAGCGCGACGATATCGGGCGTCTGCTCCTTGCCCCGAAACTCACAGCTCATGGCGTGACTTGCCGCGACGCACGCGCAGAATGTCGGCGACCACGGCGAGGGCGATCTCGGCGGGGGTCTTGCTGTCGAGATTGAGCCCGATCGGCATGTAAATCCGCGAGATGGCTTCGTCATCCAGGCCGCCGGAGCGCTTCAGGCGCTCGGCGCGCTTCTCGGAGGTGGGCTTCGACCCCATCACGCCGATGTAGAACGCTGACGTGCGCACGGCTTCGATCATCGCCAGGTCATCGATGCGGGGATCGTGGGTCAGGGCGACGATGGCGGTGGCGGCGTGAGTGGCGCCGGAGCCGATGAACAGCGACGGCAGCACCGCCTGCACCTCGACGCCTTCGACCCGAAAATCGCGGCGGGCCTCTTCTCTCGGGTCGCAGACGATCACTTCGAACCCTAGCGCGCGGGCGAATTCGGCACAGAAGTGCGATACCGGCGAGATGCCGGCGATGATCAGGCGCAGGGCCGGGCCGACGCGAAGCTGGACGATCTGGCCGTCGCGCTCGACCCGCGGGCCGTTTTCGCCGGCCTCGACGAAGCGTTTGCGACCGCTTTCCAGGTCGATCCGGCGTACCAGCGAACGTTGGCCCAGCAGCGTGGCGTGCAGCACTTCCAGATGCGTCAGGGTGGCGGCATCCGGCGTCAGGCGCTCCACCAGCACGTCCAGAATGCCGCCGCAGGGTAGCGAAACCTGGGGAGATTCGTCGGCCCCTTCACCGTAGCGAACCACCGACAGCGCATCGCCGAAATGCCCCTCGGCGATCCTGCCGAGAAAGTCCTCCTCGATGCATCCCCCGGAGAGCGAGCCGACATGGCTGCCGTCCGCTTTCGCGACCAGCATCGAGCCCGGCTCGCGCGGCGACGAGCCGAAGGTCGCCAGCACGCTGCAGAGCCAGATCGTCTCGCCGTCGTTGGCCCATTCGAGGGCGGTATCGAGAACCTGTAGATCGAGATGTTGCATGTTGCATCCGTTGTTATGCGGGAATGCCGCGTCGTCTATAACGGGCCGGGGTCGTCGTGGTCTCTAGGGTCTGTTGACGTTTCATGCACGGCCGCGCCGGAGCCAGTTTTTGTGCGGGGCAAGGCGTGAGGAGCGTAGTTTGGTCATTCCAAATGAACGACGAATAACGCAGCACCGTGCAAAAACTGGCCCGGCCCTTCGGGTTGCGCGGCAAATGGCGCCATGCGGCGTTGCGGGATTGGAAAAGGGAACCACCCTTCTCTGCATCCCGCGCCTGGCCTGGCGCCATTTGGCGCAGCAACGCGGTTCGCGCTGAAACGTCAACAGACCCTAGGATAAGCGATCGTCGACCGGGCATGACAGCCGATGATGTCAGTGCCGGGCCAGCTGCTTGCAGAAGTCCTCGAAGCGCCCGCTGTAGTAGTGCTCGCGCGGCCAGCCGGTGCGCGGAAGGTAGAAGAACATCTCTTCGAGACGTGACTTGATGGTGACGTGGTTCTTGGTGTCGATGACGAACACGTGCTTGCCCTTGGCGTCGTTGGGGCTTTCGGCCAGCTGGCGCAGGATGAAGCGCACCAGCGAGTCCTCCTGCGGCATGCTGTAGCCGACGATCACCAGCACGTCGGTTTCCCGCAGCAGGCGCACCGCCTTGGGAAACACCTGATGGAAGTAGGGCTCGTCGTAATCCTGAACCTGAGAGGGCAGGATCAGCAGGGGCGGCTCCTGACGAATCTCCGCATCGCTGCGGCGTCGGTATTCGAAGTCGAACCCCTGTGCCGTGGGCAGGATCTCGAACCCGCCGTTGATCTTGATCACGTTGCGGTCGACGGTTCGCGGCAGGTGCTCCCAGATCGAGCCGCCGCAGATGCGCTGCGGCGTGACGCCGCGATAGAGCCTTCCGAATACCGGCGCCTGCTGGCGATAGACATGCTCGAGAATGGTCTCGATGGTGAAGTCGTAATTGGTGGTCAGAAAGTGATAGAGCGGCCAGTTCTCGTCGAGGCCGGCCCGACCGGCACGATCTTCCAGCGAGGCGAAGAACTGCATGATCGCGCGCTGGCCTTCGCTATCGTAGGGCGAGGTGAAGCGTAGCGTGTCGTCATCGACGTTGTGGATGTCGCAGGCGGCGCTGAAGCGGCGCATGACCAGGGTGCGCAGCTCATGGATGCTCAGGCGCAGGTTCTGATCGTCGAAGTAGCGATTGCGGATATCGGGATAGCGCACCTGCATGTCGAGGACGTAGCGCAGGTTCTTGAAGCGCTCGAAGTCCAGATGGCGGTAGTCCTCCCAGCCGATGACGTGCATCACGTGCTGGAGATTGGGAAAGTCGCGAATGTCGTCGAGATCGATGGCGAACAGCTCGCCGTCCGTGGGCGAGCGCGGGTCCCACGCCTTGGAGAACCCGGCTCCGCACCAGAAGGTGACCACGGGCGGCTTGCGCAGGTCGAAGTCCTGATCCAGCAGCCCGGTCATCTGCGTTTCGAACGCCTCGACCGTGGCGGCATTGCTGATGTCGGTGGAGGACATCGAATCAACTCGCCTGCATCGACGGGGCATCCACGTCATCGAGACCGATGTCGACTGCCGGTGCCGACTGGGTGATACGACCGACCGAGATGAAATCGACGCCGGTTTCGGCGATATCGCGAATCGTCTCCAGGCGCACGCCGCCGGAAGCTTCCAGCGGCACGCGGCCGTCCACCAGTTCGACGGCCCTGCGCATCGTCTCGACCGGCATGTTGTCGAGCATGATCACGTCCGCACCGGCCGCCAGCGCTTCTTCCACCTGATCCAGCCGGTCGCACTCCACCTCGATGCGCGTCAGCACCGGCACCCGTGATCTGGCCCGTGCCACGGCTTCGGCGATGCCGCCGCAGACCGCGATGTGGTTGTCTTTCAGCATCACTCCGCTGTCCAGACCGAGACGATGGTTGCGGCCGCCGCCACAGGCCACGGCGTGTTTTTCCAGCGCGCGCAGGCCGGGCGTGGTCTTGCGGGTATCGACCAGTTGCGCGCCGGTCCCGGCAATCCGTTCGACGTACCGGGCGGTAAGCGTGGCGATGCCGGACAGATGCTGGATCAGGTTCAGCGCCGTACGCTCCACCGTCAGCAGGCTGCGGGCCGGGCCTTGCAGCCGCATCAGCACGGCACCCTCCGGCACCGTCTGGCCGTCCGTCGCCAGCCGTTCGATATCGATACCGGCATCGTAGAGCGAGAAGACGCGCGCCGCGACAGCGAGCCCGGCGATGGTCATCGGCTCCCGCGCGCGCATCTCGAAACGGCCCGTCATGGCTTCATCGACCATCAGGGTGGCGGTCAGGTCTACATGGCCGATGTCTTCCTGCAGGAAGTCGCGCAGGCGCGCGTCGAGCGCCATGGGATCCATCTGCCAGACGGTCGAGGTGTTCGATACGTTCGAAACGTTCGCGGCGTTAGAGACGTTCGAGGCGTTCGAGGAAAGATGCGTTGCGGTCATTGAAAATTCCATTGCGGTTTCATCGTCCCCGAGACTATCGCGTTATCATGATCCCGCCGCAGCCTCGGGGTATCGACTATAGAGACTCGGGGACCTGAGGCAGAACTCGAATAATGATCATTCAAACATAGCAGGGGAATCGCCAATGAGTGCTCGGCGCTGGATATGGGGCGTCTGGATACTGGTCCTTTCATGTTACGTCGTGCCGTATGGCATGCTCGGCCAGGTCCAGGCCTGGTACGGCAGCTTTCTGTTCTGGTGCGTCGTCGGTGTGCTGGTCATCGTGGCCAATGTCATGATCACGCGTTCCTTCCGGGATGAGGCCCCTCGCGACACGGCGTCTCGGAGAGACACGATTTCCGCTGACGGGGAGAAGCGACCATGACGACCGGACTGATCTGGAGCGCGGTCATCGTCTACTTGATCGTGGGCCTGGGCGTTGCCTTTCTCTCGCGCGGCAGGACGACCAACGGGGCCGGCGTCGACATGTCCGGCTACTTTCTCGGAAACCGGCAGATGAACGGTTTCGTCTCGGCGTTGAGCTACAGCGCCACGACCTACAGCGCCTTCATGATGGTGGGGCTGGCGGGGTTGACCTACGCCGGCGGCGTCGGGGCGTTCGGCTTCGAGATCGTCTATTTCGCCGGCGTGTCGCTGGTGGCGATCTTCGGGCCCAAGTTCTGGGCAGTGGGCAAGCGCTTCGGTTATGTCACCCCCAGCGAAATGCTGGGTCACCGCTACGCTGACAAGAAGGTCGCCGTGGCGACCGCGGCGGCGAGCTGCCTGTTCCTCATTCCCTACGCGGCGGTGCAACTGGCCGGCGTCGGCTATCTGCTGGCGGGGATGAGCGGCGGGGCGATCTCGTTCACTACCGGCGTGGTGGTGGCGACGATCCTGGCGATTCTGTTCTCCTATATTGCCGGGATTCGTTCGGTGATGTGGACGGACTCGCTGCAGGCGCTGTTCATGATCGTCGCCTCGACGCTGGTCGCGCTGCTGGTGGTGCACTCGCTTGGCGGCTTCTCGGCGCTGTTCGAGACGCTCGCCACGGAGCATCCGGCCTCTCTCGCCGTGCCCGGGCCGGGGCTGTTCAGCTTCACGACGTTCCTGGGGCTGACGATTCCGTGGTTCTTCTTCAGCCTCTCCAACCCTCAGGTGAGCCAGCGGCTGTTCATGCCGGCATCGCTCCGTTCGATGCGCCAGATGCTGATCGGCTTTCTGATCTTCGGCTTCATCTACACCGTGGTGTCGGTGCTGTGGGGTTTCTCGGCGCTGGTGGCGTTCCCCGATCTGGCCAAGTCCGATCTGGCGACGCCGACGCTGCTGGCCTCCGAGCACGTGCCGCCGGTGCTGGGCGTGATCGTGATGGTGGGGATTCTCGCCGCGGCGGTGTCGACCATCGATTCGATCATGCTGACGCTCTCCTCGATGCTGTCGCGGGATGTCTACGCCAATATGGCGACCGGCGCCAGCGAGGCGAAGCAGCTCAAGGTGGGCAAATGGGTACTGCCGATCGTTGCCATTCTCGCCTTCCTGTTCGCGGAGCTGCAGCTCAGCCTGATCGCGGTGCTTTCGGTCGCGGCTTCCACCGGCCTGGTCGTCATCGTGCCGGCGATCATCGGCGCCTTCTACTGGAAGCGCGGTACGGCGGCCGGCGCGCTGGCGAGCATCGTCATCGGTGGCCTGGTCGTCATTGCGCTCTACGTGAGTGGCGCCAAACCGCTGGGACTGCCGCCGGGCATCTGGGCGCTACCGGTCTCGGTGCTGCTGTTCGTCGGGGCGAGCCTGCTGACCCGACCGAAACGCGAGCTGGCCGAAGCGTTCATGCGCACCGCTGGCACTGGTCAGTCGGATCGGACTGCCGATCCTGCGGCACGCTCCGCCGACGTTTCCTGAGCCCTCGCCGGCTTCTCATTCGACATCCAGCCCAGCGATTCGCTGGGCTTTTTCGTTACCCGCTTTTGACAGCACCAGCAGGACGACCCACATCGCCGCGACCAGCGGGATCAACGTCATGTTGAGCGTCTGCCAGCCGAGCCAGGCATTCAGCGGGCCGGCCAGCAGCGCGGAGAGCGTCGTCAGCGAGAAGACGGCGCAGTCGTTGATGGCCTGGACGCGGGGCGCCTCGCCGGGCTGGTAGGTGGTGGTCAGCCAGGCGCTGGCGGACAGGAAGGTGAAGTTCCAGCCCAGCCCAAGCAGGAAGAGGCCGATGGCGAAGGTCCAGAATGACGCGGGCAACAGCGTGCAAAGCAGGCTGGCGAGCAGACTCAGCGAACCCAGAGCGATCATGCGCTGATGCCCGAAGCGCCGGGTCAGATCACCGGTGACGAACGAGGGCGCGAACATCGCCAGGATATGCCACTGAATGACGTTGGTGACGTCGCCGAAGTCGTGTCCGGCGTGGGACATGGCCAGTGGTGTCGCGGTCATTGCCAGGTTCATGGTGGCGTAGCTCAAGGTGGCGATGGCGATAGCTGCCAGCAGCCGGGGCTGACGTAGCAGAACGCCGGGCCGGCGAGGCGTGGCCGGGGCGGCGGCGGTGGCGGTAGCGTGAGGGGAGGGCAGGTCGAGCCGTGTCAGCAACAGCAGTGCCGATACGTAGAGCACGGCCAGGCCGACGAAACAGCCCAGAAAGGGCGTCTCGAAGCCGTGCTGTGAAGTCCGCGCCAGCCAGGGGCCGAGGAAGGCCGCGATGACGCCGCCGGCCATTACCAGGCTGAGCGCGCGATCGCGCTGGGCGGGGCCAGCCGCATCGATGGCGGCAAAGCGGTACAGCATGCCGGCGCCGATGCTCATGCCGATGGCGAAGGTGCCGAGATTGAACAGCGGAAACGCGGAAAGCCTCAGCGCCAGCATGCAGATAGCGATACCGACGAGCCCGACGCCGTTGGCAATGACGAAGGTTCGCTTGCGCCCCAGTCTGGCGGTCAGCCAGCCGGACGGCAGGGTCGCTGCCGTCAGCCCGAGCAACTGGGCGGCAACGGGCAGCGTGCTCCAGTCGGCGCTGCCGGCGAGTCGATCACCGATTAGCGGCGAAACGGCGATGAGCAGGATGTTGCCGCTGACCAGCAGGGCCTGACATAGCGCCAGGCCCCAGACGGCGAGCGGCAGGCGCCGGGAAACGGTCTTCGTCATGAGGCATCTCGCGTTTCGACGTTGGATGGGGCGCGGCCGAACCGGGCGCGATAAGTGCTGGGTGCCAGGCCATAGCGGCGTTGGAACTGGCGGCGTAGCTGCTCGGCCCCGCCGACACGGCAGTGCTCGGCAATTTGCGTCAGCGAAGCGTCGCTCTCTGCCAGCAGGCGACGGGCCGATTCGAGTCGCAGACGGGTCAGGAACTCGATCGGCGTCATCTGCAACTGCTGGCGAAACAGCCGCTGGAAATGGCGCGGAGTGACGGCGATCACTTCGGCCAGACGTTCGCTGTTCCAGTCCGCCAGCGGGTCGTTCAGCACCCGGTCGATCAGCCTCCTCAGCCTGCCGGGACTGGCGAGCTGGCAACGCAGCCCTTCGCTGAACTGCGCCTGATCGCCGGGCCGATGCAGAAACATCACCAGTTCGCGGGCGACTTCTCCGGCGAGACGGTGGTCATGGTCCTGGGCGACGAGTGCCAGCGCCAGGTCCATGCCCGCGGTGACGCCGGCACTGGTATAGATCCCGCCGCTTTCCCGGTAGAGCGCGTCGGCGGCGACATCGACCTCGGGAAACTCCCGCGCCAGCCGTTCGGCCTGGCGCCAGTGCGTCGTGACGCAGCGGCCATCGAGCAGCCCGGCGCGGGCCAGCGCAAAGGCGCCGGTACAGATCGAGCCGACACGCGGCGTGGCGGCCGCCTGCCGGGCCAGTGTCTGGATGACCTCGTCGTCGAGATCGTGTACGCCGTGGCCGCCGGCCACGAGCAGCGTGTCGCCGGGTGGTGTGTCGGCCGACCGACCGCCGAGCGGGTGAGTGGCCACCAGCGTCATGCCGCCATTGGTGCGGATCTCGCCGGGCGCGATGGCGTTCAGGCGCAGTTCGTAGTGCGGCCGCCCCAGCAACGTGTTGGCGCTGGCGAAGACCTGCCAGGGCCCGCTGGCATCCAGCAGTTGGCAGTTCGGATAGATGAAGAGATCGACGGTATGCGACATGGGATCGTCCTCGGAGTCTGGAGGCTAGTCTGCGAGAGTGGCGTCATGTCGGCAAGGACGCGGACCCCACCGAAACCGTCATCATGCGTCGGCATTCGAATGATGCGGAGCCGGCGGCAAGCCGAGGGCGAGGAGAGCCGAAGCGGAAAGCTGGAAGGCAGGGGAAAGGAACGGAGCGGAACGGTCGCGGCATTGGGGGGGGAAGGGCGCCAACGAAAACGCCGCCGGAGTGGCCTCCGGCGGCGTATGGCTGGCTGGATACGTGGCGATCAGGCGAGATCGAAACGATCCAGGTTCATCACCTTGGTCCAGGCCGCCACGAAGTCCTCGACGAACTTCTGTCTGGCGTCGTCGCTGGCGTAGACCTCGGCCAGGGCGCGCAGGACAGAGTGCGAGCCGAAGATCAGATCGTTGCGCGTTGCGGTGTACTTGACCGCGTCGCTGTCGCGCGAACGTCCCTCGAACCGCTCGGACTCTGCATCCGCCGGCGTCCAGACGGTGTTCATGTCCAGCAGGTTGACGAAGAAGTCATTGCTGAGCACGCCGACGTTGTCGGTCAGCACGCCGACATCGGAGCCGTCATAGTTGGCGCCGAGAACGCGAAGGCCGCCGACCAGTACGGTCATCTCCGGGGCGGTCAGGGTCAACTGCTGCGCCTTGTCGACCAGCAGCGACTCGGTGGGCGCGCCCTGCCGGCCACGCTTGTAGTTGCGGAAGCCGTCTGCCCGCGGCTCCATCACCGCGAAGGAGGCGACATCGGTCTGCTCCTGGGTGGCGTCGACACGGCCCGGCGCGAACGGCACCTCCATCTCCACGCCTGCCGCCCTGGCGGCCTGTTCGATGCCGACGCTGCCCGCCAGCACGATCACGTCCGCCAGTGACGCCTTGCCGGATGTCTCCTGTATGCGCTGGAGCGTCGGCAGTGTCTGGCTGGCGATCCGGTTGACCTCCCAGTCCTTCTGCGGTGCCAGCGCCAGCCGGGCGCCGTTGGCGCCCCCGCGCTTGTCGCCGCCGCGGAAGGTCGAAGCCGAAGCCCAGGCAGTCGCCACCAGTTGCGAGACCGAGAGACCCGAGTCGGCGATCTGCGCCTTGATCTCGGCGATGTCATCCAAGCTCGGCTGGTGCGTCGGTGCGGGCAGCGGATCCTGCCAGACCAGGTCTTCCTGCGGCACTTCCGGGCCGAGGTAACGGGCCTTCGGCCCCATGTCGCGATGGGTCAGCTTGAACCAGGCGCGGGCGAAGGCGTCGTCGAAGGCCTGCGGGTCCTCGAGGAAGCGCCGGGAAATCTTCTCGAACTCCGGATCGAAGCGCAGCGTCAGGTCCGTGGTGAGCATCGTCGGCTTGCGCATCTTCGAAGGATCGAACGGGTCGGGGATCGACGCCTCGGCGTCCTTGGCTTGCCACTGGATGGCGCCGGCCGGGCTGCGCACCTGTTCCCACTCGTATTTGAACAGGTTCTCGAAGAAGTGGATGCTCCAGCGCGTCGGCGTCTGGGTCCAGATGACTTCAAGGCCGGAGATGGTGGCATCGGCACCCACGCCGCTGCCGTGGGCGTTGGCCCAGCCGAGCCCCTGCGACTCGATCGACGCGGCTTCCGGATCGGCACCGATCGCTTCGGCGGGGCCGGCACCGTGGGTCTTGCCCAGGGTATGGCCGCCGGCGATCAGCGCGACGATCTCTTCGTCGTCCATGGCCATGTTGCCGAAGGTCGCGCGAATGGCCGGGGCGGCGGAGAGCGGGTCGCCGCTGGCGTTGGGGCCTTCCGGGTTGACGTAGATCAGGCCCATCTCGGTGGCGCCGAGCGGCTGGTCGGCCAGCGTGGTCGGGTCGCGGTGTTCGAGCCAGGTTTTCTCGTCGCCCCAGTTGACGTCCATGTCGGGTTCCCAGACGTCTTCACGCCCACCGGCGAAGCCGAAGGTGCGGAAGCCCGAAGACTCCAGCGCCACGTTGCCGGCGAGGACGATCAGGTCGGCCCAGGAGATGTTCTGGCCATACTTGCGCTTGACCGGCCACAGCAGACGGCGCGCCTTGTCCAGGCTGACGTTGTCCGGCCAGCTGTTGAGCGGGGCGAAGCGCTGCTGGCCGCGACCGGCGCCACCGCGACCGTCGGCGAGACGGTAGGTGCCCGCACTGTGCCAGGCCATACGAATGAACAGGCCGATATAGGTACCCCAATCAGCCGGCCACCAGGCCTGCGACTCGGTCAGCGTCTTCTCCAGATCGGCTTTCAGCGCCGCGTAGTCGAGCTGCTGGAAGGCTTCGCGGTAGTCGAAATCGCTATCCAGCGGGTTGGAGCGCTCGGAATGCTGGTTCAGCAGGTCCACGCGAAGCTGATTGGGCCACCAGTCGGCATTGACGGTGCCACCACCGGCGACATGCGTCTTGGCGCCCTCGGATACGGTCGTTCCGGAGTGGCCGAAGGGGCATCTGGATTCGGTTTCGTGCGACATTCTCTTATCTCACCTGTTCGTCTCGTCAATCCGGGCGTTCCCTGGCGTCGCGGTCTGCGAGTCTTCGTTCAAGGCCAGTCGGCCGACTCGATGGCGCCAGGGCTGAAACAGAGACTACTGGGCAAGCTTTTATTATAGAAATTAAATGATAAGAAAAAATCGATAGTAAATTGCTATTTCTAGCAGGCCTTCATCGTCGTAAGGCTGGCGGTTTCCTGGCTCATTCTTTAGTCGTTTCTGTCCGTCTTCAGGGCTTATCGGCTATCGATGCGTGAGGATTAGGATTATCATTCTCTGCGCATTAATAACGTGCTAATTATATTTTTTTGGAGGCCAGGCCATGGCAGATGCCACATCACGGGTTATCAGAATCGGCGGCGCGTCGGCGATTCTCTTGGGCAGTCTTGGGGTGATGGGTTCCGCGCAGGCGTATTCGGCTTTTTCTCCGGATTCCCCCTACATGCTGGGAGATTGGGGCGGCGAGCGCACCGCGCTGGAAGAGGCCGGCGTATCCTTCGACTTCGACTACGTGGGCGAAGCGGCGACTATTCTCGATGGCGGCTACCGCGACAGCCACGTGAGCAAATACGCGGACCAGTTCGCGGTCGGTGCCAACTTCGATCTGGATCGTCTGCTGGGCGTTCCGGATGCGGAATTTCAGGTCACCGTCACCAACCGTAACGGGCATAGCGTCAACGACCGGATGAGCGATCCGGACGCGACGGTCGGCGGCTCCTCGGTGCAGGAAGTGCAAGGGCGCGGGCCGGTGACGCGGCTGACGCAGTTCTGGTATCGCCAGCGCTTCTTCGACAATGCCCTGGCGGTCAAGCTGGGCCGAATCCCGTTCGGCGATGACTTCGCCACCATCGACAGCAATTTCCAGAACCTGGCCTTCGGTGGCGCGCAACCCGGCAACTGGGGCAACAACATCTACAACTGGCCGATCGCCCAGTGGGCAGCGGTGATCCGTGCCAATATCACGCCCGAATGGTACGCCCAGGTCGGCGCGTTCAACATCAACGACAGCAACCTGGAAAACGATAACGGCTTCGACCTGCGCACCAGCGGCACCGAGGGGACGCTGTTCCCGGTGGAACTGGGTTATACCCCGACGCTGAACGGCATGGCCGGCGCCTACAAGCTCGGGTTCTATACCCAGAACGTCGACAACCGCGCCTATGGCGACGGCCCGGCGGATCGCACCAGCGATACCAACACCGGGCTCTACTACGTGGTCCAGCAGCAGGTGACGACACGCGATGGCAGCCCGGATCGCGGGCTGACGCTGTTCAGCATGGGCAACACCAACCATGGCGATACGGCGGGTATCGATCGTTATGTCTCGATCGGCGCAACCTACGAAGGGCCGTTCGACGCGCGTCCGCAGGACGATGCCGGCATCGGTCTTGCGTATCTGCATGTCAACGACGATGTCAACGACTTCGTCGATTATCACAACGCCACGCCGAGCGGTTCGCTCTCGCCGCTGCCGCGCCAGGGCCACGAGTACGACGCCGAGGTCTACTACAGCTTCAATCTGACCGGCTACCTGACGCTGCGGCCCAACCTGCAGTACGTGGTCAATCCGTCGGCAGTGGATTCGGTGGACAATGCCTGGGTGGCGGGTACGACGATCAAGGCGAGCTTCTGATCAAGGCGAGCTTCCAGCCTGCCGGCGCGGTTCGCGATGATCGACGCGCGATGGACGTATCGGCGCAACGAAAAACGGCTGCCCTCGGGCAGCCGTTTTCATGGGTGACGCTTCGCTGAGATCAGTTCGAATCGTCGCCTTCGGGCAGCGCATAGGCGACGACATAGTCGCCTTGTTTGGTACCCAGCGAGCCGTGACCACCGGCCATGACCAGCACGTATTGGCGGCCGTCCTTGCCTTCGTAGGTCATCGGCGTGGTCTGGCCGCCTGCCGGTAGCCGGCCTTTCCACAGCTCCTCGCCGTTGGTGACGTCATAGGCGCGTAGGTACTGGTCCAGCGTGCCGCTGAGGAAGGCCACGCCGCCACCGGTCATGATCGGTCCGCCCAGGGCGGGCACGCCCATCGGCAGCGGCATCGGCACCGGAGCGCTATCGCGGACCGTACCGTTCTTGTGCTGCCAGACGGTCTGATGATTGCTCAGGTCGACGCCCGCCACGTAACCCCAGGGCGGTGCCTGGCAAGGCAGCCCGAGCCTGGACAGAAACGCGCCCATGATCACGCCGTAGGGCGCGCCCGCATTGGGCTGAACGCCTTCGGTTTCGCTGATGCGCTCGCTGCCATCGGCCTGTTCGCGCGGCACCAGTTGGGAAGTGAAGGCCATGTAGGCCGGGCTGGTGAAAGCGATCTGACGCTCGGGGTCGACCGCGATGCCGCCCCAGTCGAACACACCGAAGTTGCCCGGATAGACCAGCGAACCCTGCAGCGAGGGCGGCGTGAACATGCCTTCATAGCGCAATGACTGGAACTGGATGCGGCACAGCATCTGGTCCAGCGGCGTCACGCCCCACATGTCCTTGCCGTGGAGCGTGTCCGGCGAGAAGCTCAGCTCGGAGTGCGGCTGGGTGGCTGCCGTGTGGTCGCCTTCCACGGCGCCCTGCGGCGCGTCGATCTCGTGGATCGGGACGATAGCCTCGCCGGTGCGGCGGTCGAGCACGTAGATGCTGCCCTGCTTGGTGGAGGCCATCAGCGCGGGCTTGACGCCTTCGTCGGTCTGGATGTCGACCAGCGACGGCTGGCCGCCGACGTCCATGTCCCACAGGTCATGATGGGTGAACTGATAGGTCCAGCGGACCTGGCCGGTATCGATATCCAGCGCGGTGACGCCGGCGCTGTACTTCTCGGCTTCCGGCGTGCGGTTGCCGCCCCACTGGTCCGGCATCTGGTTGCCCATCGGCAGGTAGATCATGCCGAGGTCGCTGTCGACGCTCATCACCGACCACATGTTGGGCGAGTTGTGGGTATAGGTCTCGTCGGGGCCGATCGGCGTGGTGTCGTCCGGGTTGCCGCTATCCCAGTTCCAGACCAGGTGGCCATCCTTGGCATCGTAGGCGCGAATCACGCCGGAAGGCTCGTTGGTGGACTCGTTGTCGGTCACGTGGCCGCCGATGATCACCAGACCATGGGCCACGGAGGGCGGAGAGGTGGAGTAGTAGCCGCCAGCGGTGAAGCTGCCGATGTTCCGGGTCAGGTCGATGGAGCCGTTATCGCCGAAGCCGGGGCACATTTCGCCAGTGTCGGCATTCAGCGCGATCAGGCGCGTGTCGGCGGTGGGCAGGAACAGGCGGCGCGGGCAGGCATCGGCCAGGTCGGCGGCGACGCCGGACGCGGGAGCCTGATCGGCGGCTTGCTGCTTGCCTTCCTCGGTGACGGGCGTGGCGTCGCCATTCGCGGCGCCATCGCTGGCGGGCGGGGCGAGGCCGGTGCCGACCTCGGCGCTGGCATAGGCCGGTTCGGCAGCCGCGCCGTCATCTTCGTAGTAGGCGACGCCACGACAGGTCATGTGCGCCCAGCCCTTGAAGCTGTCGGCATTCTGGGTGCTCAGCTTGGGATCGAAACGCCACAGCTCCTTGCCGCTGTCCGGATCGAGGGCGATCACCTGGCTGTGCGGCGTACATACGTACAGCTTGCCGTTGACCTTGAGCGGGGTGTTCTCGGCGGTGGTTTCCGACGGATCGTTGGGGCCAGGAATGTCGCCGGTGCGATAGCGCCAGACTTCTTCCAGCTTGCCGACGTTTTCTGGGGTGATCTGGTCGAGGGGCGAGTAGCGCTGACCACGTTCGGTGCCGCCGTAGGAGGGCCAGTCGCCGTTCATGGCATTGGCCACGGCATCGTTCGGGCCGGACGCGTCACGGACGATCGTCCCTTCGATGTCATGCGGGTTAGTGAACTGGCTGGCGATGGCGGTCAGGCCGGCGAGGATGACGGCAATCGAGAGTGCTGCGGCGCTGGCACTTTTCATGCGCGTGACGCCCAGCGGACGGCGAACCCAGGGCAGCAACAGCACGATGCCGAGCACGAACCATAGCGCCAGACGGGGGACCAGTTGCCACCAGTCCAGGCCGACTTCCTGGAGCGACCAGATCGTGGAGGCCAGCAGGAAGATGGCGAAAAGCCAGATCGCGGCGCGTCTGGCGGCGATCAGCAGCAACCCGCTGAGACCGACGCCGACACCGGCGATCAGGTAGTACCAGGAGCCGCCAAGCTGGCTCAGTTTGATGCCGCCAATCAGCATCGCAAGACCCAGCAGGACCAGGATCAGGCCGACCAGGCTGGGCAACAGGCGTGTCTTGCTCAACGCCCCGCGCGTTTTCATGAATGTCTCCCTTGAAGGATCGAGTAGGCAAGGCCGAACTCGGAGATCGAATGCGGCTAAAGTCTAATACCGCAATGTAGCGGGATGTAAAAATACACCATGTAATTAACAGGCTAAAGTTATTCCTGCCTGCCCGAGAGCTGCCGGTCGGTGAGAATCAAGGCTGTTGGCGGCAACAAAGCATCCGGAATGAGGGTCGCCGCTAGCCGGCGAAGCTGGAAAAGTGGTTTTTTTACGACTTTTTTACGGCCCTGGATGGTCGTGAGCCTCGATAAAAACGAGCGGAGGCGCGCATGCCAAAGCGCCGCCATCGTGATGAGCGATGGCGGCGCTATGCCGGTTGGCGCGAACCTGTCAGAGAAGCCGGCAAGGGAAGCCGGCTCGATGGGAAGGTCGACGTTACGCCGGTCGCGTCCCCAGTCCGCGGTCCTTGGGCTTGCGGATCACCATGAAGTAGAAGAACACCACCGTCAGGGCGATGAAGAACAGGCTATCCGGGCTGGTGAAGAAGATCGACGGGTTGCCGTCATTGATGGAGAGCGCGCGACGGCAATACTCCTCCAGGCTCGGGCCGAGCACGAAGCCCAGCAGCAGGCAGACGGTGGGATACTTCTGCTTGCGCAGGAAGTAGGCCAGCACGCCGAACACCAGCGCCAGCGCCATCTGGAACGTGGAGTAGGTCGCCACGTAGCTGCCCACCAGCGCGACGATGGCGATGCTCGAGTAGAGCACGTCGCGGCGAATCGACACGATCTTGAGGAAGTAGGGGCCGAGCAGGTAGAGCGTCAGCGGAATCAGAATCAGCGCACTGACGAACAGCGAGGCGAACATCGGCGCGATCAGATCGAGCTGCTGGGTCATGAACTGCGGGCCGGGCTGCAGACCGTTGATGACCAGCACGCCGAGCACGATCGCGGTGGTTGGATCGCCGGGGATGCCGAACGTCAGCATCGGCACGAAGGCGCCGCCGCACATCGAGTTGTTGGCGCATTCCGCCGCCGCGATGCCTTCCGGATTGCCCTTGCCGTAACGCTCGGGGTGCTTCGAGGAGCGCATCGACTCCGCATAGGAGACGAAAGCCGCCATGGAGCCGCCGGCGCCGGGCAGGATACCCACCGCGTAGCCGATGACCGCGCTCTTCAGGTAGCGCATCACGCCGATTTCCCGAACTTCCGACAGCGGCGGAATGAAATCGCGACGGCGCACCCTGGCCGCCTGGATCATGCTGGGATCGACGGTTCGGCTGCTGCGACTATCGGCCTGGATCAGCAGTTCACTGATGGCGAAGGTGCCGATGATCAACGGCATCATGTCGATGCCCTGGACCAGCACGCTGGTGCCGAAGGTGAAGCGGGCCAGCGGCTGCACCACGTCGATGCCGATGGTGGCGATCATGACGCCGAACAGCGTGGCGATCATGCCCTTGGTGATCGACCCACGCTGGGAAATGATGATCACGATCAGTGCAAAGGCGATCAGCGAGAACTTGCCCGGCGTGCGGATCAGCAGGGCGACGTCGGCCGCCAGCGGCGCCATGACCATCAGCAGCAGCGCGCCCAGCGAACCGCCGATCATCGAGCCCAGTGCGGCGTGACCGAGCGCCTTGGCGCCTTCGCCGCGCTGCTGCATCGGGTAGCCTTCCAGCGCGGTCATCATCGACGACGGCGCACCGGGAATGTTGATGGTCGTGGCGGTGATGCTGCCGCTGCACATGCCTGCCATGAAGATGCTGGCGCAGGCGACCAGCGCCGTGGTCACGTCGAGGCTGTAGGTGAGCGGCAGCAGCAGGGCGATGGCCAGCACCGAGGTCAGGCCCGGCACCGCGCCGAAGAAGGTGCCGATCAGAAAACCGCCGATCATGTAGAGCAGGGTTTCAGGATTGGCGAGGGCGGCGAAACCGCCCAGCAGACCGGAAATCGAATCCATGATCATTGACTCCAGAGCGTGGGCAGGCGGACCTGGAAGACGACCTCGAACAGCAGGTAGCCGGCGACGGTAATGACGATGGCGGCGATCAGCTTGGTCAGCCATTTCTCCCGGAAGCCGCCACTGAACAGGCCGGTCAGCAGCAGCACGTAGACGAAAGTGGCGACGAAATAGCCGATCAGATCGAACGCCAGCAGGTATCCCGCCGTCAGCACGACGACGCCGATCGCGCCGAGGGAGAGGCCGACATACTGCCTGCGGCGCGGGGCATCGTCGCTGCTCTCGGCGTTGGCGGCGGCCTCTTCCTCGGGCGCCTTGGCCTTGCCGCGCAGCGCATGAACCATGGCGCAGGCCAGCGCGATCAGCATGAGGATGGCGGTGGCGATGGGAAAGAAGGACGCGGTCATGTTGCCGCCCTTCATTGGCGGACCGAGCTGGATCGCCGAGATCAGGTAGACGAGGGTGATGAGCGCCAGCGCCGCCGGCACGAAAAACTCACCGCCCAGACTCGAGCGCTGGGTCGACTGTCGAGATGAGGGTTTAGATGTCATGAAGGCACCTGTATAGACGACAAGGCGCCATGCGAGGGGCATGGCGCAGCGTGGATGAGAATGATCGGAGACTTATTTCTCCAGCACGCCCTTGTCGACCAGTCCATCCATGGTGTCGAAGAGCTGCTGCTGGGTGTCGTTCGCCCATTCGGTCACGTCGTCGGCGCCCAGCCAGGCGGGCGTGACGCCGATCTTCTTCAGCCACTGCTGGAACTCGTCGCTCTCGTAAGCCTTGTGGTAGGTGGCTTCCAGCTTCTCGATCACATCGTCCGGGGTACGCGCCGGTGCCACCATGACGATGAAGCTGCCCATCTGCAGGTCCAGGCCGGTATCGGTCTCGGTGACCGGCGGCACGTTGGGGAAGCCTTCGTTCTGGGTGTCGGAGAACTCGACCAGGCCGCGAGCCTGACCGGATTCGATCAGCGGCGCCAGGTCGCCGAGGCTGGTCACCACGGCGTCGACCTCGCCATTGAGCAGCGCTTCCTTCTGCGACGCCGCGCTGTTGTCGTAGGAGACGATCTTGAACTCGGCGCCGGTGAGATCCTGGAGCTGCAGCAGCGTCAGGTGGGTTCTGGCGCCCATGTTCTGAATACCGATGCGAATGCTGCCAGGTTCTTTCTTGGCGGCGGCGATCAGGTCATCCAGCGTCTGGTAGGGGGAGTTTTCCGGCACGGTGATTGCGTCGGCTTCGCTGGTGATGCGGGCGATCATGCGCATCTTGTCCATGTTGAATCCCGGCAGCATGTTCTTCCACGGGATCGTGATGATGCTGTCGTAGGTGATCGCGGCAACGGTCTGCCCATCCGGACGCGCCTTCATCAACTGGAGCAGGCCGGTTGCCGTCATGCCGCCTTCCACGTTCTCGACATACATCGAGACGGGCAGCGACTCTTCGGCGATATTGGAAACCTTGCGGACGATGGCATCGGTACCGCCGCCGGCGGCTGCCGGCACGATCACGCGGATATCCCGGTTCGGGAAATCGGCCTGGGCGGCGCCGGCGGCCAACGATGCGAGGCAGGCGATGCCGAGGAGTGTCTTCTTGAGCTTCATGGCGTATCCCTTGCTTGATGGTGCAGTTCGAGAGTGAGATCCACGGGCCAGCGTTCTCTCGTTCGAGCTAACGCTTCCTGGACCCGACGAATTGGCTTGTGCCTTTGTAGCTGCTTTATTCGTACGATGTAATACAACCTTGGTGTGACATCATCGATAATCTGCGACTCAGGCGCGGGCGCGATCTGCATCGCTTTGGCCCGACGCGGGGCTTTCGCTATGCTGGCGGGGTCATTCATCCAGTGAAGACCCCGCCAACAGCCGTCTGGAGCACCCGATGCCGTTACCCGAATCCTGGTTCGCCGAGATCGATAGTCCCGCCATGCTTGCGGGGGCTTGGGCCGAGGCCAGACAGCGCCTCGACGAAGGGCTGGATGCCGCCAGTGCCGATCCGGTCGTCACCGACGCCTGGCTCTCCCTGAGCGATGCGCGTCGGCGCGAGCTCGCCCGGCTGGTCCTGCTGTCCGACTTCGCGCTGGACGCGCTGGTGACGCGACCGGCGCTGCTGCCCGGTCTGATCGACAGTGGCGAGCTCGAGGCGGCGCCGAATCGGGCACAGATCGAAGACGCGCTGCACCAGGCGCTGGCAGACGCGGACGACGAGGCGTCGCTCCACAGGGCGCTACGCCGTTTTCGTCAGGCGCGGATGGTCGGCATCGTGTGGCGGGATCTCAACGGCGCCGAGATGTGGCAGACCGCCGCCAAGGTCTCGGAACTTGCCGAGGTCTGCCTCGAAGGCGCGCTTGACTGGCTCGAGACGCATCTCGCCCCCCGCTGGGGCAGCCCTGCGCCGCGCCGTGACGGCTCGCCTCAGCGTCTGATCGTGCTGGGAATGGGTAAGCTCGGCGCTGGCGAGCTCAATCTCTCCTCGGATATCGATCTGATTTTCGCGTTTCCGGAGAAAGGCACGACCCGGGGCGGCGAGCGCGAGTACGATCATCAGCAGTACTTCACCAAACTGGGGCAGAAGCTGATCGCCGCGCTGGATGCGATCACCGCCGACGGCTTCGTCTTCCGGGTCGACATGCGCCTGCGACCGTTGGGCGACGGCGGGCCGCTGGTCGGCAGTTTCAACACCTTCACCAGCTACTATCAGGATCAGGGACGCGAGTGGGAGCGTTACGCCATGCTCAAGGCGCGCCCGGTCGCGGGCGATCTCGACGCCGGGCATGAACTGCTCGATGAACTCAGGCCCTTC
The DNA here is from genome assembly GCF_001858555.1 of Salinicola sp. MIT1003. Classification (NCBI taxonomy): domain Bacteria; kingdom Pseudomonadati; phylum Pseudomonadota; class Gammaproteobacteria; order Oceanospirillales; family Halomonadaceae; genus Salinicola; species Salinicola sp. MIT1003. The sequence continues at coordinate 44,402 of NZ_MCAP01000001.1, read as the reverse complement.
ATCTATCGCAAGTATCTGGATTTCGGCGCGATCGAATCGCTGCGCGAGATGAAGGCGATGATCCACCGCGAGGTCAAGCGGCTGGGGCGGGACGACAACATCAAGCTGGGGCGCGGCGGGATCCGCGAGGTCGAATTCGTGGTCCAGGCGTTCCAGCTGATCCGTGGCGGCCGGGATACCGAGCTTCAGGTCACCTCGCTGCGGGAGGCCATGGCGCGTCTGGTCACGCTCGAACTGCTGCCGCAGCCGGTGGTCGACGAGCTGCGCGAGGATTACGTCTTCCTGCGGGATCTGGAGCACGCACTGCAGGCGCAGCAGGATCGTCAGACGCAGCAGCTGCCCGACGACACCGAGAACCAGGCGAGGTTGGCGATGGCGATGCGACTGCCGGACTGGGCTGCCTTGAAAGAAGCGCTTTCGGCCTGCCGCGAGCGGGTTCGACGCCATTTCGATGCCGTGGTCGCCGATCCGGACGACGAGTCGCCGGCATCCGACGACTCGCCCCGGGATGACACTGCCTGGCGACAGCTGTGGCAGGGCGAGATGGACGATGCCGAAGCCGAGCGGGTAATGGCGGCGGCGGGCTACGAGCTGCCCGAGGCGCTGCGACGACTGAAGACCTTTCGCGACTCCCGCGGCGTGCAGTCGATGCAGCGTATCGGCTACGAGCGCCTCGAGGCCGTCATGCCGATGCTGCTGGAGGCCGCGGCCGAGAGCGAGGCGCCCACGACCGCCCTGGAGCGGGTACTGCCGCTGATCGAAGCGGTATTGCGACGCACTGCCTATCTTTCGCTGCTGCGCGAGAACCCGCAGGTTCTACCGTCGCTGATCCGGCTGTGCGCGGCCAGCCCCTGGATCGCCGAACAGCTGGCGCGTCACCCCATTCTGCTCGACGAACTGCTGACCCCCGCGACGCTCTATTCACCCGCCGACAAGCAGCGCCTCGCGGACGAGCTGCGCCAGACCCTGGCGCGGATTCCCGAAGACGACGAGGAGAACTGGCTGGAAGCGATGCGGGTCTTCAAGCAGACCCAGGTGTTGCGCGTTGCCGCTTCCGACATTGCCGGCGGGCGCGTGCTGATGAAGGTCAGCGACTATCTGACCGCGATAGCCGAGGTGGTGCTGGATAGCGTGCTGCAGATGGCGTGGCGCTCGCTGACGGCCCGATACGGGCACCCCAGCGCCAGAGACTCGGCCGGTCAGGCGGCCTTTCTGATCGTCGGCTACGGCAAGCTGGGCGGCATCGAGCTGGGGTACGGCTCCGATCTCGATCTGGTATTCCTCTATGATGCCGCGCCTCGGGGCGTGACCGACGGCGCCAAGTCGATCGACAATCTGGTGTTCTTCACCCGGTTGGGGCAGCGCGTCATTCATCTGCTCACCGCGACCACACCCAGCGGCACGCTCTACGAAGTCGACATGCGTCTGCGCCCCTCGGGGAACGCCGGATTGCTGGTGTCGTCGCTGGACGCCTTTGCCGAGTACCAGCGCAACGAGGCCTGGATCTGGGAGCACCAGGCGCTGGTGCGCGCGCGTGCCGTGGCGGGCGACGACGTATTGAAGGAACGATTCGAGGCCGTTCGCCGGGAAGTGCTGGCGCGGGAGCGCGACTGCGGCGAGCTCCGCCACGAAGTCGTCAAGATGCGGCTGAAGATGCGCGAGCATCTCGGCAGCGGCGGCGAGGCGCGCGAGGCCGGCCAGTTCCATCTCAAGCAGGATGCCGGCGGTCTGGTGGATATCGAGTTCATGAACCAGTATGCGGTGCTGGCGCTGTCGGCCCGGACGCCGGCGCTGCTCGAGGTCACCGACAACATGCGGCTGATGGATGCGCTGGCCGAGAGCGGCAAGCTCCCCGAACAGGATGCGCGGAAACTGCAGGCGGCGTATCTCGCCTATCGCGATGCGAGCCACCGCGCGGCGCTGGCCAAGCGGGGCAGTCTGGTATCTGCCGAGGCATTCGCCGATCACCGCGAGCATATCCTGGCGCTGTGGCGACGCTGGATGGAACCGGCCGCCGAACGCGAGGCGAACGATCAATGAGAACAGCGTTTGATTAAGTTATCATTATAGAGGCATGACGTCTCAATGGCGGCTCGGAGTGGCCCGCAATGTATCGACTTGTTTCTGCCAACGAAATTGCCCACGGCAACGATCGGGCCATCTTCCGGCATCCGGAACGCCCCGGATGCTGTATCAAGGTGCCGCGCTTTCCCGAGCGCGGTAGCCAGCAGAACGAGCGCGAGAAGGTCTACTTCGAGAACCTGTTGCGCCGCGGCATGGTCGATTGGCGCCATGTGCCGGCGTACTACGGGACGGTGGCGACGGACCAGGGCGAGGGTCTGGTCTTCGACTTGATCAGCGATGCCGATGGCCAGGTCTCTTCCACCATTCGGCAATACCGTCAGCGAGACGAGACGGCCTGGCTCGAGACCCAGGCCTTCTCCGACGAGCTGCAGCGGCTTTATCTTTACCTGCGCGACAACTGGATCGTGCCGTCCGACATCAATGACCGCAATATCGTCTGTCAGCGTCTGGCAGACGGCACTCAGCGGTTGTGGCTGATCGATGGCGTTTCCAACCCCGATTTCATGCCGCTGGCCAATATCTGGCCGTGGTTTGCGCGTCAGAAGATCGATCGCCGCATGAAGCGGTTCTTCACCAAGCTGACGGCCTCCGGGCTGCTGCCGGAAGCGGAAAGAGAGGAACTGCTGCGTAGCGTGCAATGAGCCCGCGATGCAGCAGACACCGATAGAAGAGCAGGCGTCGATGGAAGGCCTGCGACGAAAGCCCATCGATAAACGCCCATCGGTAAACGCCAGTCGATAAACGACGACGGCCTCTCGATCGATCCGAGAGGCCGTTTTCGTTGGCGGAGCCGATCAATGCTCCGTGGTGGTCTCGCGCGGGTTGCGGCCGATCGGATGCGGCTCGTTTCGGGCTCGGGCCAGTTCGATCTGTTTCTGGCGCTCGCGGGCACTGGCGCGGGTCTTCTCCGGTAGCGAATCCCAGCAGTGGGGGCAACTGATGCCCGGCGAATACTGCTCCGACGCCTGGTCTTCGACCGAGATCGGCATGCGGCAGGCGTGGCACTGCTCGTAGGCGCCCTCGCTCAAGTCATGACGAACGGTGACCCGGTTGTCGAACACGAAGCAGTCACCGCGCCAGCGGGTTTCGGCCTCGGGGACCTTTTCCAGATAGCTCAGGATGCCGCCCTTGAGGTGGAAGACCTCCTCGAACCCTTCGTTGAGCATGAAGCTCGAAGCCTTCTCGCAGCGAATCCCGCCGGTACAGAACATCGCCACCTTCTTGTGCCGGGCGGGATCGTAGTGCTGCTTGACGTAATCGGGGAACTCGCGGAACGACTTGGTCCTGGGGTCGATGGCGCCCTCGAAACTGCCGATCGCCACTTCGTAGTCGTTGCGGGTGTCGATCACCAGCACTTCCGGGTCGTCGATCAACGCGTTCCACTGCTCCGGCTCGACGTAGGTGCCGACGCGCCGGTTGGGGTCGATATCCGGCACGCCCATGGTGACGATCTCGCGCTTGAGCTTGACCTTGGTGCGATAGAACGGATGTTCCTCGCAGTAGGACTCCTTGTGCTCGAGTGCGGCGAAGCGGGTATCGCGCTTGAGCCACCCGAGCAGGGCATCGATGCTTGCGCGCGTGCCGGAAACGGTGCCGTTGATGCCTTCAAAGGCCAGCAGCAATGTGCCCTTGACGTCGAGACGTTTCATTTCGTCGAGCAGCGGCTCACGCAGGGTTTCGAAATCGTCGAGGGTGACGAACTGATACAACGCCGCGACGACGATCGGTTGATCGTTTGATGACATGCCATGACTCCAGGTTGTCGCCCTCGCAAAGGGCGGACCGGGTGAGGTAAGGGGCTGTCGATGCCCCGATGAACGTTGCGCATTTTACGCCGCTGAGCGCGAGCGTCCAGTGATCGACTGCCGCAGCGCGAACGGCGCCGAGCGTCGTCCTGCGTTACTGAACGGTTTCGGCGATATAGCGCGCGATCATCAGGTCGAGATGCGCGCCGCCGCCATTCTTGAATACCGTGATATCGCTGTCGCGGGTTCGACCCGGTTGTTTTCCGTGACAACCGCTATCGCGAGCGTCGTCATCGCGAGAATCGCCAGCCAGAAGATCGTAGAAATCCGCGATCACGTCGCTTTCGGCAATGGCTCCTGCGGCAATGGGAATCTTCAGCTCGCCGATGTGGTGGATCGTGGTCTCCCGGCTATCGACGAACAGCCGGCCGGTTTGCAGCAGTTCGTCGTCCGCCTCGCGCATGTCCGCCTTGAACGCACCGATGAGGTCGACATGCGTGCCGGGCTGTATCCACTTCCCCAGTATCAACGGCGCACGCGCCATGGTGGCGCTGGAGATGATGTCCGCCGAGCGGGCGGTCGCTTCCAGATCGGTTACGGCGGTGACGTTCAGGCCGCGCCTGACACAGCGCTCGGCCAGCGCCACGGCTTTGTCTTGGGTGCGGTTCCAGACGCTGATACGCGCCAGATCGGGGAAGAGCGCGGTGTAGGCATCGATCAGGCTCGCCGCGACCGTTCCTGCGCCGCAGACCAGCAGATGACGACTGTCCGGTCGCGCCAGCAGGAGCGCGCCCAGCAACGAATCGCTGGCCGTCTTGATCTCGGTGACCAGCCGGCTCTCGATGATCGCTTTCAACTGACCGTCGTCGGGCGAGAAGTAGAGCATCGCGCCCTGCACGGTATCCAGCCCGCGGGCGGCGTTGCCGTCGAACACGGTGACCGCCTTGGCGCCGTAGCCGAGGCCGGGAATGAAGCACGAACGGTTGAGCAGCGTCCTGTCGGCCGGCCCCAGGAAGGTATCGCCGATTTCCGGCCGGGCGGCGCGGTGACCCTGTTTCAGGGCCTCGACTGCATCGGACCAGGAGAGATGATTGCGTGCTTCGTTATAGGTGATGAGTTGGGTCATTTCAGGTATCTCAGGGGTCGACGATCTCGGTCACGACATCGGTCTTGACCGAATTGGCGATGAAGCAGTCGCGATGGGCCTGGTGGTGCATCGTTTCGAGCTGCTCACGTGTCGGCCGACGCTCGCCAGAAAACGTCACGGCCGGCCGCAGCGTCACTCGCATAATTGAGAGTCTTCCTTCAGGATTCTTTTCCATTATGCCGACGGCCTGGTCTTCGTAGCGATCCACGGTAAAGCGTCGTTTGGCGGCAATGCCCAGGAACACCAGCATGTGACAGCTGGCCAGCGAGGCGACGAACGCCTCCTCGGGATCGACATGGGACTCGATGGAGTAGGGCAGCGGAACCACGTGGGGCGATGACGATGCCGGTACGTTGACACCCCCATCGAAGCACCACTCATGGCCGCGGCTGTAACGGTTGTCGGTGAAGGTTTCGTCGGGGTGTCGCTGCCAGTGGACGCAGGCGGAATATTCGGACATGGCTGTTCCTCCTCTAGTCGATTCCGCTCAAGCAGAGCGAGTCTGCGTCATCGTAACCGGACTCGTCGCGCAATCCCTGCTGGATCGACTCGCGCTCTTCCATCGGCTTGTGCTGGCTCGCCTTGCGCTTGCCTTCCAGCCGCTCGATGGTCAGCTCTATGCCGATAATGGCTCGGCACATCCTGTCGATGAAGCCCGCTGGCGCGTCATTGACCGCCCAGGGCGTTTCACGATCCCGCTCGAAACGGTTGGTCAGTTCCGTGACGAGCGCTTTCAGCCAGTCCGGATCGTCGATCAGCCGCAGCTGACAGTGGGCATGCACCACCTGATAGTTCCAGGTCGGCACGACCTTGCCGTGTTCGCGCTTGGCCGGATACCAGCTCGGCGTGATATACGCCTGCGGACCATGGAAGATCGCCAGAGCCTGACAATCCAGGGTCTGGCAATCCACGCGGCCCGAGGCCAACGGATTGGCGCGTGCGATATGCCCGCGAAGCGTACCCGGCGATGACCCGCCGTCGGCAGCTTCGAACAGCAACGGGAGATGGTCGGCGTTGAGCTCACCTTTCTCGCTCTGCGTGATCAGTGTGGCAAACGGCGCCTGATCGATGGCCTGCTTCAAGGCGCCCGGATCATCGAGGCGGAACTGATTTGGCTGGTACATGTTCAATGTCCCGGTTTTGTCAGTTCGGCCGTCATCGTCGAAAGCGATTGACGTTGGCGGCCGTCGGCATCGAAGTTGTCCGGTGCCAGCCAGCGACGATGGCACTCGCGGATGGCCGGCCACTCGCCATCGAGAATCGAAAACCAGGCGGTGTCGCGGTTGCGGCCATTGACCACGCGATGCTGACGAAAAATCCCCTCGAAGCGAAAGCCCAGGCGCGCCGCGGCGCGCAGCGATGGTGCGTTCAGCGCATCGCACTTCCACTCCACCCGGCGGTAGCCGAGTTCGAAGACATGACGGATCAGCAGCATCAGCGCCTCGCTGGAGATTGGCGTGCGCGCCATGCGCGGCGAGAAATTCAGATGCCCGATCTCGATGCTGCCGTCGACCGGCACGATGCGTAGATAGGTCGCCATGCCGACGGCCTGGTCGTCTGCCGGATCGATGATGGCGTAACAATGCGGATCGTCGCTTGCGGTCATCGTCTCGAGCCAGCGTCGACAACCCGCTTCGCCGTCGAATCCGCGACCGCCGAGATAGGTCCAGCGTGCCTTGCCGTCATGATCGTCGGCGATATCGGGATCCGACGGCTGCCAGGCTCGCCAGAGCGTGGGTGCGTGAGCCGAGACGTCCAGCGGCTCGAGGCGGCAGAAACGGCCCTCCAGGATTTCGGCCCGAGGTGTCGGCGGCGGCTGCCAGCCGTCGATATCCGGGCCGACGGGCTGTCCATATTCGTTTCGTATGTGATTCATGTGACTTCTCAACAACCGCAGGATTCGAGTTCATGGTCGCGTAGGCTTCCGGCATCCGGGCCGGTGGCAATCGGATGACCGTCGCGTTTCCAAAAATCCAGTCCGCCGAGCAGCTCTTTGACTCTCAGCCCCGCGCTGGCGAGTTTGAAGGCGCCCCAGGTGGAGCCGTTGCAGCCAATGCCGTCGCAGTAGCTGACGTAAATGCGCGCAGGGTCCAGCAACGCCAACCGCTCCGCCGTCATCTCTCCATGAGGGAGGCTAATAGCGCCAGGAATATGGCCGGCAAAATAGTGATCTTGACTTCGGGTATCGATGACGATGATTTCCTCGATGCCGTTGGCAAGATCCACCGCCAAATCCCAAGCATCGGTATGAAACTTAAGTTTTTCGGCCATCGCAGCGGCGCTTTCAGCGGGCGTAGCCGGTGCAACCTCTAGAACGAGCGAGCGTAAAGACACGGTAGCAATCTCCAAGTCAGAGGGTCAGGAAATAGGTATAAAACGACTCGTCTCGCTGCCAACCGAGCGCGCGGTAGCGGGACTGGGCGGTAACGTTGTCGACTTGGGCGCGCAGCATCAGCTTGGGAACGCCGTGATCCTGTGCGAGTTGTCTGGCAGCCTTTAGCAGCTCGCTGCCGATACCCTGACGACGGGCTTGGGGGGAGACGAAGAGATCATTGAGAATCCAGCGCATGGCGAGCTCGGTCGTGGCGGGGACCGGAAACAGCTGGGCGAAGCCGATCGCCGCGTCGCTCTCATCCAGCGCGATCAGCAGATGCGCATCGTCCCGTTCGAAGCGTCGGGCCAGGAAATGCCGAGCGCCTTCCAGGGCGCTGGGTTGTCGATAGAACTGGCGGTAGCCATCGATCAGTACAACGAGGCTGTCGATGTCCTCGGGGGTGGCGGCACGAATGGTAGGCATGGCGGGCTCCCTGGCGAGCGAACGGGGTGACGAGCGTGACGTGAGGCCAGTTTGGTCTCATGCTGGTTCTTCGATAAGGGCCAGTTGAGGCAATAGTGAGGGAACCAGTGCCGCCATCTCGGGACCACCGGCTATGGATCGTCGAAGCGCTGACCATGCAACTCGCGTTGCCATCAGCGGCGACCTTGACCCAGCGGCTCTATCAGTCGCTAAGAGACTGGATTCAGGAGGGCAAGCTTGGTGCCGGCACGGCGCTACCTTCCTCGCGTCAGCTGGCTCACGAGCTCGGGCTGGGTCGTAATACCGTGCTGGGCGCCATCGACCGGCTCGCCGCCGAAGGATTCGTGGAGACTCGCCGAGGCGCGGGTGTCTTCGTCGCCGAGTGGCGACCGGAAGCCCTGACGTCGGCGGTATCGGCATCCGGTATTGCGGCGCCGTCGCTTTCCGCTCGGGGCCGGCGCATTCTCGATTTCAGCGGTGTGCTGAGCGATCGCTATACGGCCTTCGCGCCGGGCGTGCCCGCACTGGACCGGTTCCCCCGTGAACGCTGGCAGCGGTTGTTGCGCCGCCATCGCCAGCGGGCGCCGCTCGAATGGCACGACTACCAGCATCAGGGCGGTGTCCCGGCATTGCGAGAAGCGCTTTGCGACTATCTGCAGTTATCGCGTTCGGTGCGTTGCCGGCCCGGACAGATCCTGATCACCCAGGGCGCCCAGCAGGGCTTCGAGCTGATCGCCCGGTTGCTGGCCGATGCCGGTGAGGCCGTGTGGGTGGAAGAGCCGGGCTACGGCGGGGCGCAGTCCTGCTTCGTGGCGGCCGGTCTGGATACCGTGCCGCTGGCCGTCGACGAGGAAGGGGCGAACGTGGAGCGCGTGCCGCGGGTGACGCCACCGCCGCGGCTGATCTATGTCACGCCCTCGCACCAATATCCCAGTGGCGTGACGATGACCTTGCCGCGCCGGATGGCGCTGCTGGATGCGGCTCGGCGTCATGGTGCCTGGATCATCGAGGACGATTACGACAGCGAGTTTCGCTACGCCAGCGCGCCGATCGCGTCGCTGCAGGGGCTCGTCGACGATGCCCCGGTCATCTACGTCGGCACCTTCAGCAAGGTGCTCTACCCGGGATTGCGGCTCGGCTATCTGGTGCTGCCGGAAGCGCTGGTCGATGCCTTCAAGCGAGCCAATGCCCGGCTTCACCGGGAAGGGCAGTACGTGGCGCAGGCCGCGGTGGCAACGTTCATTGCCGAGGGGCATTTCGTGAGGCACGTCGCGAAAATGCGTGGGCTCTATCGCCAGCGTCAGGCGCAGTTGCGACGAGCACTGGCCCCGGCGGTCGCGCGCGGGCTGGTGCTCTCGGCGGGGCAGGCTGGGATGCATCTGGTTGCCGAGCTGGACAGTTTCGAGCTGGAGACCGAGATGGTCTCGCGGGGGCGGGAGGCCGGGATTCTGCTGTCGCCGCTATCGCGCTATTTCCTGCAGCCGCCCGGCCGGCCAGGTCTGGTGCTGGGCTACGCCGGCGCCACCGAAACCGAGATCGCGTCGGCAGGACGCTGGCTGAGCGATAGCTGGTGCCAGTTGCACATTCGCCACGGGCGATGAGCGCGGGCGGCCGATTCAGGCGTCGCCGTCGTCGTCCTGCGGGTCTTCCGTCTGACGGGGACCCGGATTCGAAGGGCGGCGTTGGTCATCGGACGAACGGCGCTCGGTCCGCGACGAGGCAGTGTCGCGGTCGCTGCGTGACGTGGCGTCTCGTTCCTCGTCATCAGGGCGGTCGCGTTCTGGTTCCTGGTGGCGAATGCCCTCGGGGAAATAGACCCGGGATGCCGGAATGGCCAGCTCCGCGCCGTGGGAGTCGATGATGTCACGGATCTTCAACAGGATGTCCTGCTTGATCTCATGGAAACGCTGCCAATCCGTCTCGTGGGTGAAGGCGTAGACGATGATATCCAGCGAGTACTGGCCGTAGGTGGAGAAGTTGACCGTGATCAGTTCGTCCTGATTGATCTCCTCGTGCTCCAGCAGCAGGTTGCGAATATCCCGGGCGACGTTCTCGACGGCGCCGATGTCCTGGTAGCGGAGGCTGACGGTTTCCCACAGGCGACGGCTGACCATCCGGGTAGGTGTCTCCACGGAAATCTGGCTGAACCAGGCGTTGGGCACGTAGAGCGGCGGCCCGGCGAAGGTTCGGACGGTGGTGAGGCGCCAGCCGATATCCTCGACGATGCCTTCGATCTGGCGTTCGGGCGAGCGGATCCAGTCGCCGACCACGAAAGGCTTGTCCAGATGGACCACCATGCCACCGAAAAAATTGGCAATGACATCCCGCGCGGCGAAGCCGATGACCAGGCCACCGAAGCCGCCCATGGCCAGAATGCTCGACATCGATACGCCCAGGATCTGTAGTCCGATCAATATCAGCGTGACGATCAGGATGGCGCCGACGATCTTGGTCAGGGCTGATGCCGAGGTGGGATCGACCGGCTTGGCATGGCAGTTGCCCGGCGGAAAGACCAGGCGCTGTTCCAGCCGTCGGAAAAGCCGGATGCCGCCCCAGGCGACCAGAAACAGCGTAATCAATGCCCCGACCCGGGACAGTACGATGTTCAGCCGCTCGATCTCGAAATGGTTGCCGATCACGCCGAGACCGACCATCAGCGCGGTGACCCAGACCCACCAGCGCAAGGGAAGACGCAGTCCGTGAAGGATGGGGTCGTCCCAGCGCCGCGGCGAATTGCGCAGGCGTCGCTCCATCCGGTTGAGAACGAAGTGCAGGGCGATGTCGACGATGACCGCGATCAGCAGTATCAGCGCAGGCAGCACGATCCAACCCGGGATATGGAGCCACTGGCCGAGTTCGGTCTGGAAGCGGGAGATAAGATTCGTGGCGCTATCGGAAATATTCATGCACCTGCTTTTTCATGTCCGGAAATCGAAGCGTTTCGACGCTGCAACAGAGATCGAGCCTAGTGTGTCGATGAGTATCCGGCGCGTCGATTCGCTAAAAGCGTAGCGGGACGAAGGGGCATATTCCACAAGGTGACTCGATTCGGCGTGATTGCGATCGGTTCAGCGCAGGCAGCAGCGCTTGGCCTTCTTGCCGCTGCCGCAGGGGCAGGACGCGTTACGCGAAGCGGCGGCGGGAGGCGGGTCGATGATGCCGTCGATGTAACGCCATAAGCCCTGGCGTCGGCGAAAGCGCGAACGCTCGTGAAGCACTTGCGGCGTTGCCGCTGGCCCTGCACCGAACGGGCGGCAGTGTGCCTTGAACTCGACCGTTGCCTTGGCGCCGTTCTCGTGGGCATCGAGAATCTCGAGCCGCAGCCATTGTTGTTCCTGGCGGTCCAGTTGCTCCGCCGTCAGGGCCGGGTCGATGGCATCGGCCTCCCAGGTCCTGACGAGATAGTCGCCGAGCCCGCCCAGCGCAAAGGCGGTGTAGCGTGAGCGCATGAGCGCTTCCGCTGTTGGCGCGGGCGCTTCCCCGCGATGATAGATCCCGCAGCAGCGGCGGTAGGGCAGGCCGTTTCCGCAGGGGCACGGTCGAGTCTCGATGTCTTCGGAGGCTGTGGTTGGAACATTCATTTGGGTAAACTACGCTATCGTTTGTCTCTAAATGTTAATGGTGCGCTGCGATTTGCCCTAACATGTGGTAAAAGTGCGGCGCCTGGAATCCCAACGCCAAGTCATTCGATACGTGGGTCGACCACTTATGTTTCTCGACGAGTTCCATTCTACCGACGCGGACCGTATCTGTATCACTGCAGAGCAGGCCAGTCAGTTTGCGCGTCAGATCGCGGGAGATTACAACCCGATCCATGATCCCTGTGCGCGGCGTTTCTGCGTGCCGGGCGACCTGCTGTTCGCGCTGGTGCTGTCCCGTTACGGGCTGTCTCAGCACATGACGTTCCACTTCTGTGGAATGGTGGGGGACAGCGTCTCGTTGAGCTTCGTCGAAGAGGAAGAGACCGGCACCGTCAGCGTCGTCGACCAGAGCGGCAAACAGTATCTGAACGTCAAGCGCAGCGGCTGGACGATCCATGACCCGGGCACTATCGAGACGTTTACCCGTCGCTATGTGGCCTTCTCGGGCCGCAACTTTCCGCATTACCTCAAGCCCCTGCTCGAAGAGAAGGGCGTCATGTTTAATCCCCAGCGCCCGCTGGTGATCTACGACAGCATGGGGTTCACGCTCGAGGATCACGACCCCTGTGATCTGGATCTGGACTTCGCGGGCGCCAATCTGGACGTCAAGGGCAAGCGTGGAGAGGCTCATCTCGAATTCCGCATGAGCTGCCATGGCCGTGACGTGGGCATCGGCTCCAAGAAACTGGTCATCAGTGGTCTCCAGGACTACGACGCGGAAAAGATGGATACGTTCGTGACCAATTTCACCCAGCTGAAACTGGCTAATCCCTGTTCGGCCTGATCGCACGCGACTCGTGTGCGCTGATGCTTCGGGGTCGTGTATTACTCGGCGGGCGTTGAGCGGGCGATTCGCGTCGCATCGGCCCATTTGCGGATAATGCCGTTCATCCTGTCGCGGCCAAAGGGCTGACGGGATCGGGGCGTACAGGTGAACGGGACTTGCCATGAAGGAACATGTCACCCCTTTTCAGTTTTTTATCCTGGCGCTCTCGTTCTACGTGCTGGGAGCCATGCTGGCCGAGCTTTTCCTCGATCTGCCTACCGATATCCTCCAGTTATTCGGCTATCTGGACTACATCGTCTGCTTTTTCTTCTTCATCGATTTCTGCCAGCGGTTCTACCGCGCGCCCAATAAATGGCACTACATGCGCTGGGGGTGGCTGGATCTGTTGGCGTGCATTCCTGCCGGATGGTTCCAGGCTGCGCGCCTGGCCCGTGTCGTTCAGGTCATTCGCGTGATCCGGGCGCTGCGGTCGCTGGAGTTGATCTGGCAACTGCTGTTTCGCAACCGGGCCGAAGGCGTGTTGGCGTCGGCGGCGACAGCGACCGTGCTGCTGGTGTTCTTCGGTGCGATGACGGTATTGATGGTGGAAACGCCCAACCCGGACAGCCCTATCAATACGGCGGAAGAAGCATTGTGGTGGGCGATCGTGACCGTCACCACGGTCGGTTACGGGGATTACTATCCGATCACGACGCTGGGGCGCATCGTCGCCGTGTTGCTGATGGTCTGCGGGGTCGGGCTGTTCGGTAGTTTCGCGGCTTACGTGAGCTCGCTTTTCGTCGAAGATCAGGAAGAGTCGGAATCCCGCCAGCACAAGGCGAACCGGCGCATGATGCGCCATATGATCGAGCAGGTGAGCGAGCTTCAGGTCGAGATCGAATCGCTGCGCCAGGAGCTGCGCGATCATCGTCGGGAGTTGGCCGAACGCCAGACGCGCGAGCACGAGGATCGTGACCGAGAGGACGATAAAGCGAAACGATGAGCGCGATGACGATATTGCATTGCCAGGGAAATATAAGGGTGCTAATATAATTTCCATCGAATGTAGATACTTCGATTAGCAGTCGTTCGAGTCGCGTCTCCTAGTAACACCCCGCCTCGCCCGCGCATCCCCCCTCTTGCGCGGGCTTTTTTTGTCCTGATTTCGCGCATTGTTTTCCAGTTACGTCATCACGAATCCGCCCCCACGGGGATGTGAAGCACCACGTCGTCGCCGTCCCACCCGACGGACCAGGTACGCAAGCGCCGCGTGGCATCCTCGAGACACTGGCCATCCGTCAGCCGAAAATGCTGTTTGTAGATAGGCGAGGCGACCACCAGCTCGCCCTTGAGATCGCCAATGATGCCGCGGCCGATCACGTTGGCACCGGAAAACGGGTCGTGGTTGTCTACCGCGTAAAGCTCACCGGCGGCTTTGGGCCGGTTGAACGACTTACCGGCGGCTTCGGGCCGGTTGAACGACTCACCGGCGGCTTTGGGCCGGTTGAACGACTCACCGGCGGCTTTGGGCCGGTTGAACGACTCACCGGCGGCTCCGGGCCGACCAGGTAGCCCGTCAGCGGCTCCGGGCCGACAAGGTAAATAGAAAAGCGCTATCTGATGCCCTTCATGCCAGGCGACGATGCCGGAGCCGGCAACCAGGTCCGCCCGGCTGCACAGGCGAACGGGGCGTGAAGAGGAGGCAGACCGTGCTGCCTCGGTTTCCAGGATGAGTTCGCTCATGACGTTACCTCCACCGCCAGTGCGGCAATCTCTTCGGGGCGCGCAGGTCTCGGCTGGTCGCGCTCGCTGACGGCGATGATGTCGGGATCGCTGCGCTTGTCGTTGACGAAAGTGCGGAAGCGCTTGAGCTTTTCCGGATCCTTCAGCGCCCCGGCCCATTCGCACTCGTACTGATCGACCACGTGCTGCATCTGGGCTTCGAGCTCGTCACCCAGCCCCAGGCTATCCTCGAGAATCACCGCCTTGAGATAGTCGAGTCCGCCTTCCAGGTTCTCGCGCCATACCGAGGTGCGCTGCAGGCGATCGGCGGTGCGGATGTAGAACATCAGCAGCCGGTCGATGATGCGCAGCAGCTCGGTGTCGTCGAGATCGGTGGCGAACAGCTCCGCATGGCGCGGGCGCATGCCGCCATTGCCGCAGACATAGAGATTCCAGCCGTGCTCGGTGGCGATCACGCCGACGTCCTTGCTCTGGGCTTCGGCACATTCCCGCGTGCAACCGGAGACGGCGAACTTCAGCTTGTGCGGCGAACGCAGGCCCTTGTAGCGATTCTCGATGGTCAGTGCCATGGCGACGCTGTCCTGGACGCCGTAGCGGCACCAGGTGTTGCCGACGCAGGATTTCACCGTGCGGGTGGATTTGCCGTAGGCGTGGCCGGTCTCGAAGCCGGCGGCGATCAGCTCGCTCCAGATGTCCGGCAATTCATGCAACTGGGCGCCGAACAGATCGATACGCTGGCCGCCGGTAATCTTGGTGTAGAGATCGTACTTCTTGGCTACCGCGCCGATGGCGATCAGCTTGTCCGGGGTGATCTCGCCGCCGGGAATGCGCGGAACCACCGAATAGGTGCCGTTCTTCTGCATGTTGGCCATGAAGGTATCGTTGGTGTCCTGCAGCGGCACCAGCGAGGGGTTCGTGATCGGCGAGTTCCAGCACGAGGCGAGAATCGAGGCGACGGCCGGCTTGCAGATGTCGCAGCCCATCCGGCCTTTGCCATGACGCGCGTGGAGCGCCTCGAAGCTTTGGATGCCTTCGACCCGGATGAGGCCGTAGAGCTCCTGGCGGGTGTAGGCGAAGTGCTCGCACAGGCTGCGGTCGACTTCGACGCCACGGCTTTCCAGCTCGTGTTCGAACACCTGCTTGAGCAGTGCCGTGCAGCCGCCGCAACCGGTGCTGGCCTTGGTATCGGCCTTGAGCGTGCCGAGATCCGTGCAGCCGGCCTCGACCGCCTGACAGACCGCCCCTTTGGAAACGTTGTGACACGAGCAGATGGTCGCCGTCTCGGGCAGGGCATCGGCACCCAGCGTGGGCGCGCCTTCGGTGCTGGGGAGGATCAGCGCGGCCGGGTCCTTGGGGAGCTCCAGGCCGTTGCTGTAGTACTGCAACAGGGTATCGTAGTAGCTGTTGTCGCCGACCAGCATGGCACCGACCAGCTTCTTGCCGTCACTGGAGACCACCAGCTTGCGGTATTCCTGCTTGATCTGGTCCAGATAGCGGTACATGCGCGCCCCGGGGGTGCGGTCGCCATGTGCATCGCCGATCGACCCGACATCGACGCCGAGCAGCTTCAGCTTGGTGCTCATGTCGGCACCCTGGAAGGTGAGTTCGCCCCCGATCAGGGTGTCGACGGCGGCCTTGGCCATCTGGTAGCCGGGGCCCACCAGGCCGAAGATGCTGTCCTGCCATAGCGCCACTTCGCCGATGGCCAGAATGTCAGGATCGCTGGTCCGGCAGTTGTCGTCCACCACGACGCCGCCGCGCTCGCCGACCTCCAGCCCGCAATCCCGAGCCAGCCGATCCTGGGGGCGGATGCCGGCGGAGAACACGATCAGGTCGGTTTCCCACACTTTCTCATCCTGGAAGACCATGCGGTGATGGCGGTCCAGGCCGTCCTCGATACGCTGGGTGGCCCGGCCCGTCAGCACCTGAACCCCCAGCTGCTCGATCTTTTCGCGCAGCAGATCGCCGCCTTCGGTGTCGACCTGCATGGGCATCAGGCGCGGCGCGAATTCCACCACGGCGGTATCGAGATTCAGGCCGCGCAGGGCGTTGGCGGCCTCCAGCCCCAGCAGGCCGCCACCGACGACCACGCCACTGGAAGCCGTTTCGGCCGCGGCGCGGATCGCATCGAGATCGTCCAGAGTACGGTAGACGAAGCAGTTGGGGCGGTCGTTACCCGGAATCGGCGGCACGAAGGGGTAGGAGCCGGTCGCCAGAATCAACTGATCGTAAGCGTGGCTGTCACGTTCGGTGACGACGAGGCGGGCTTCACGGTCGATGGCGCTGACGGTTTCTCCCAGGCGAAGGTCGATGCCATGTCTGGCGCAGAAGTCCGCTTCGCCCAGGGCCAGGGCATCGGCATCGCTACCGGTGAAATAGTCGGACAGGTGCACGCGATCGTAGGCGCGGTGGCGTTCCTCGCCGAAGACGGTGATGGTGTAGTGCTGATGCGCCTGGCGTTCGACCAGCTGCTCCAGGCAGTAGTGGCCGACCATGCCATTGCCGATCATGATCAGGCGAGGCTTGCGGGACGGGGTCGGGGTGTCGGCTTCGAAGGTCATGCCGCTTCCTCCAGTGAGTGTTGAGTGTCTTCGGTCAGGCGTTGCGCGACATCGCTCGCGCCGAACAGCAGCAGATCGCGATGGTGGCCGAGATCCGCACCGGCTCTGGACAGTTGAAACAGCGTCGGACCATCGCCGGTATCGCCATAGAGCACGGCGCCGATCAGCCGGTCGTTGCGAAGCAGCAGGCGGCGATAGTCGCCGCCTTCCGGGTCGGCGTAGGTCAGGGTGTCGTCGTCGGGTTCCGCCTCGACGGGGCCGAACGCGTAGAGAGAGATGCCGGCGACTTTCAGCCGCGTGGCGCAGGCGCTGCCGATATAGGGTGCCGGCGTCTGGCCGCCGAGGAGATCCGCCAGGGTCTCGACCTGCTGCCAGATCGGCTCGACCAGGCCCACCGTGGTGCCATCGAATTCGCAGCATTCACCGATGGCATGAATGCGAGGGTCGCGGGTGGTCAAGGTGGCATCGACGCAGATGCCGGCGCCGACATCGAGACGGGCCAGGCGGCCGAGCTCGGCGTTGGGCGTGATGCCGGCGGCAATCACCACACAGTCGGTGGCCAGTCGGCGGCCGTCGGTCAGCCGCACGGCCTGGACGTTGCCCTGGGCGTCGGCGTCACAGCCGGCCAGGCTCGCATGGGTCTCTATCGTCAGTCCGCGCCGTTCGAGCGTGTCACGCAACCAGGTGGCGGCGGTGACATCGAGCTGGCGGTTCATCAGCCGATCGCCGCGCTGCAAAAGCGTGACCGCCAGGCCGCGCTTGCGCAGGCCTTCCGCCGCTTCCAGCCCCAGCAGCCCGCCACCGACGACCACCGCCCGGCTGCCCGGCGATCGGGCGATCAGCCAGTCGACATCGTCGAGATTGCGAAAGCCGCCGACGTTACCCAGCTCGATGCCAGGAATGGCGGGCAGCGTGGGGCGTGAACCGGTGGCAATGACGAGACGGTCGTAGTGAACCGGGTCGCCGAGGTCGGTATGGACAAGTCGATGGGTACGGTCGATCGTCACCACGCGCTCGCCCAGCCGCCACTCGACGCTGGCGGACATCTCGTCGCTCAGCCGGGTGTCGAGGGAGTCGCGTTCGATCTCGCCGGCCAGCCACGGCGACAGCAGGATCCGGTTGTAGGCCGGAGAAGCCTCCGCGCCGATCATGGTGATGCGAGTCGGCCGGGTCGGGCGGTCCTGTAGCGCCTGCAGCAGCCGGTGTCCGGCCATGCCATTGCCGATGATCACCAGGTGTTCCCCGGCATCGGCTGGGGTTCTGGATGGAGCATCGGCTGGTGCTTTGAATGAAGAAAGGGCGGTCCTGCTCATGTTGATCCCCCGTCAAGCGACGTTTTCAAGCGCAGCCGTTTTCCGAGTTCGGAAGAGATGCCTGGAAAACGGCGACGCAACGCAAAAAGGCGCCTGATGACACGGAGTATTGAACTCCGCGGCATCAGGCGCCTTTGCCTGAATATCGATGTGCCTGAATATCGATGCGACGCCCGAGAGCCGACGAATGAAGCGGCATCGTCAGCCTACCGGGGCGTGCCATGGCTATCTGGCGCGACGCTGCCTCGATGCAGCGCCGGCCTGGCGATCGCGACCGCCATTGGTCGCCGATGGTGGAACTCAAGCGAAGGCCATGCCAGCTCACCGATCTTCAAATCGATTCAGTGGGTTGGTGGCAAGGAGCGCTGACGAAAGCGGGCAGGAAGAGGGCGGATGGGCGCTGGCTTGCGCAACGCCGGTGCAGCGTTGCGCGCTTTCGCACCAAAGGTTGGCATGAACGCCCCGAGACCGGGTCTCTCGACTGCCAGGCGCGGGGTGGACGCGGCTGCAGAAGGTTGTCGAAAAAGGAAAAAGCGGCCGGTGGCCTGCTTATTGCTCTGATCCTTTATCCAGGCGTGCCAGTTGCCAACGCCGGCAACGAGCAACGCTCCGGCACGCAACACCGGCAATGATCACAACGCACCGCGGATACCGGCAGGATCACGCGGCAGCAGGCAAAGAGGCCTGACCTCACGTTCAGCGTGAAGTCAGGCCTCTTTGCGTTTCAGGGAGGCGTTCATGCCCAATCCGTACAGCACGACCGATCCACAGCCTCGGCGGACGACGCCCCGCGAGTCGTTCGGCGGCACCGGCTCCTCTTTCGAGCGCACCGCCACCAGATCCTCTCCAGATAGCACCACGACCTGCCCGCCATACAAGGGCACCACGACCTGCCCGTATTGCGGCGTCGGTTGTGGCGTTGTCGCGACGATCGAGGACGGTGCGCTGGTCGATGTCGCCGGGGACCCCGCGCACCCGGCCAACCAGGGGCGTCTCTGCGTCAAGGGCAGTGCGTTGCACGAGACGATGGGCGAGCGGGGGCGCCTGTCGCATCCCGTCGTCGATGGCGAAGCGGTGGGCTGGGAAGAGGCGCTGCAGTGCGTCGCGTCGCGGCTGGCATCGACGCAGCGCGAGCATGGCCGGGAGTCGGTGGCGGCCTATCTCTCCGGACAGCTGCTGACCGAGGATTATTACGTCGCCAACAAGCTGTTCAAGGGCTTCCTGGGGACGCCTCATGTCGATACCAATTCGCGGCTGTGCATGGCCTCGGCGGTGGCCGCCTACAAGCGATCTTTCGGCGCCGACGCAGTGCCTTGCTGTTATGAGGATCTGGAGTGCGCGGAACTGGTCGTGCTGGTCGGCTCCAACCTGGCCTGGAATCATCCGGTGATCTATCAGCGGCTGAAGGCCGCCAAGCAGCGCAACCCGCTGATGCGCATCGTGGTGATCGACCCCCGGGTGACGGACAGCTGCGAAATCGCCGACCTCTATCTCGGTATTGCGCCCGGCAGCGATGCCCGGCTGTTCAACGGACTGCTGGCCTGGATGCACGCCGCTGGCCGGGTCGACCGGATCTATCTCGAACGCCATACCCGAGGCTTCGAAGAGACGATGCAGGCTGCCTGCGAAGACGATGTCGGCATCGAGGCGGTCGCTCGCGACTGCGATGTCGACGCCGAGCGGCTGGAGACCTTCTTCTACTGGTTCGCCACGCAACTGCACGTGGTGACGCTCTATTCCCAGGGCATCAACCAGTCGAGCAGCGGCACCGACAAGTGCCAGGCGATCATCAACTGCCACCTGGCGGGCGGCAAGATCGGGCTGCCGGGCGCAGGGCCGTTTTCGATCACCGGCCAGCCCAATGCCATGGGCGGGCGCGAGGTCGGAGGTCTGGCCAACCAGCTCGCGGCGCACATGGACTACCACACGCCGGGAGCCATCGATCGGGTCACCCGGTTCTGGCGCACCGAGACGCTGACGCCGACCTTGCCCGGTGCGCCGGGTTTCAAGGCCACCGAGCTGTTCGACGCCATCGAGCGAGGGGAGATCCGGGCGGTCTGGATCATGGCGACGAATCCGGTGGTCAGCCTGCCCGAAGCCAATCGCATCAAGCGCATTCTGGCGGCGTGCCCGCTGGTGATCGTTTCCGACTGCATGGCGAATGCCGAGATTCTGGAGGTCGCGGACATCGTGCTGCCGGCCACTGGC
Organism: Salinicola sp. MIT1003; assembly: GCF_001858555.1. Taxonomy (NCBI): domain Bacteria; kingdom Pseudomonadati; phylum Pseudomonadota; class Gammaproteobacteria; order Oceanospirillales; family Halomonadaceae; genus Salinicola; species Salinicola sp. MIT1003. The sequence goes on along the minus strand of NZ_MCAP01000001.1, from coordinate 24,396 downwards.
TGGTCGGAAAAGGATGGCACCGTCACCAATTCCGAGCGCTGCATTTCCCGCCAGCGCGGGTTGCTGCCGCCGCCTGGAGAGGCGCGTCACGACTGGTGGATCATGACCCAGGTCGCCGCACGTCTCGGCTTCGCCGAGGCATTTCCCTATGTCGATCCTTTCGAGATCTTCGACGAACATGCCCGGCTCTCCGGTTTCGAGAACGCGGTCGAAGGCGAGGGTAGCGAAAGCGACGGCGCCACCTGGCGGCCGTTCGACATTTCGGGGCTGGCGGGGCTGGACCGTGCCGGCTACGACGGCCTGGCACCGGTTCAATGGCCGGTGACCGCCGCGGCCCCCGCGGGCACGCCGCGGCTATTCGAGAACGGCCGCTTCGCGACGCCCGATGGCCGTGCCCGGCTGTTGCCGGTTCGTCCGCAGGCGGTACGCCAGGAACTAACCCGGGAAAGGCCGCTGCGCCTGAACACCGGTCGGGTACGGGATCAGTGGCATACCATGACGCGGACGGCGCGGGCCTCCCGCCTGATGAACCATCGCGGCGAGCCCTTCGTCGACATTCACCCGCTGGATGCCGAACGCCTCGGCGTCGCCGACCAGCAACTGGTCGAGCTGACGGGGGGCGATGGTCTCTATCGCGGCCGGGCCAGAATCGCCAAGTCCCAGCGGCCGGGAGAGCTGTTCGCGCCGATGCACTGGAACGACGCCTTCAGCGGCCAGGCCAAGGTCAATGGCCTGGTGGCGGCGGTCGTCGATCCGATCTCCGGGCAGCCTGAATCGAAGCAGGCTGCAGTCAGCCTTCGTCCGCTGCCGATCTCCTGGGAAGCGACATTGATCGTCGCCGCCGACATCGCGGCCGAGATCGCGCCTGCTATCGAGAGTGGGCGCGAAGACTGCGCCTACTGGGCTCGGATTCCTCTCGCTCATTCCGTGCGCTGGCAGCTTGGCGGTCAACCGGATGCCGCTGGACGCGACTGGCTGGCATGGGCCGAATCCCATCTGCCCGGGCCGGTCTCGCAGTGGAGTCACGACAAAGCGCGCGGACGGCTGCGCGCCAGCGGTATCGATAACGGCCGGCTGCGCTGGTGGTTGATGGTCGGGCCACCGGAGGGGCTGCCGTCGTTGCGCTGGCTGGACGACTGCTTCGCCAGCGAAGGCGACCAGTTGCTCGATCGAGAGACGCGGCGTCGCATCCTGGCCGGCTGTGCCAGCGGCGCGCGCAGCGACGGCCCGATCGTCTGCAGCTGTCATCAGGTCGGCCAGAATTCGATCATTGCCGCCATCCGCGCCGGCGATACCAGCGTCGAGGCGCTGGGTGCACGCCTCGCCTGCGGTACCCAATGCGGTTCCTGCCAACCCGAGCTGAAAGCCCTGCTCGAAGAAGAGACACAAGAGGAGATGGCCGATGCCAGCCTATGATGCAACTCAAGGCAATACGCGCGGGAAGAGGCTGGAGACGGCCGGCTGGATGGCTCGGCTCTATCAGGCGGCTCGAAACCGAGTCGTGACCACGAGATCGACGAGAAACGTCGTCGACTCGGCTGACGATGCCGGCCGGGTCTCGCTGGTCGGCGCCGGGCCCGGCGCCGCGGATCTGCTGACCGTGCGAGCCCTGCGACGAATCGAGGCCGCACACGCCGTGGTCTATGATCGGCTCGTCGGCCCCGACATTCTGGCCTTGCTGCCCCGGGGCTGCGAGCGCTACTACGTCGGCAAGGCGCGTGGCAACCACAGCGTGCCCCAGGCGGAGATCGGCACGCTATTGGTGCGGCTCGCCGCCGAAGGAAAGCGGGTGGTGCGTCTGAAAGGTGGCGATCCCGGAATCTTCGGGCGCATGGGCGAGGAGCTGGCAGCGCTGGCCGAGGCCGGCATCACCCCCGACATCGTGCCCGGGATTACCGCCGCGTCCGGCGCCGTTGCTGTCATGGGGCTGCCGCTGACCGACCGCGCTCACGCCCAGCAGGTTCGCTTCATTACCGCGCAGGCGTGCCGGGACGATGTCTCCCTCGACTGGCACGCGCTGGCTCGGCGTGACGAGACACTGGTCTTCTACATGGGGTTGAGTCGTGTCGAGACCATCTGCGAAGGGTTGATCGGCGCCGGGCTGCCGTCCGACTGGCCCATCATGCTGATCGCCAACGCCTCGCTGCCGCAGCAGCAGACGCTGGTGGGCACGTTGGCGGACATGCCGCGAACGCTTGCCGCCAACCCGATGCCGTCGCCGTGCCTGATCGTGGTCGGCAGCGTCGTCGAGATGATCCCTTCTACCGCTGACCGGCTCTTGAGCCTCGAACGCCCGGTTTGACTGGGCAGTTCGAGGCGGGCGGCGTAGACTTCGCGGCTTTCCGAACGCCAGGAGTCTACGCGTGAGCCAGTTACCGCCTTGCCCGCAGTGCGGGTCCGAATACACCTACGCTGACAGCCAGCTTGTCGTCTGCCCCGAATGCGGCCATGAGTGGTCCGAAGCCGAAGCGGCGGCCGACGAAGGGCATGCAAGCGTCGTGACCGACGCCCATGGCACGCCGCTGGCCGATGGTGACAGCGTCACCGTGATCAAGGACCTGAAGATCAAGGGGTCGTCGCAGGTCGTCAAGGTAGGGACCAAGGTCAAGAATATCCGCCTGGTCGATGGCGATCACGATATCGATTGCAAGGTCGATGGTGTCGGCGCCATGAAGCTGAAATCCGAGTTCGTCAAGAAGGCCTGAACCGACGTCAGGCCTTCGGTGGATCCATCGGGCTTCTTTTCGCCGTCGACCGGCTCGGGATTCGTCATCACAGGCGGGGGACCACAATGGCTTGGAAGATCGCGCGGTTGAATCGCGATGACACGCTCGGCATCGAAACGGTGTCGCGTTGGACCTTCGACGCCTGGGGCGGACTTCACCCGCGCACGACGTTCGAGGAGTGGCGGAACGAAACCCGCAACGACTGCGGTGCCAAAGGCGTGCCTTCGATATTCGTGGCCATGAGCGCCGGAAAGCCGATAGCTACCGCGAGCCTGACAGTCAGCGACATGAGCATTCGGCCCGCCATGGGGCCTTGGCTCGCCTCCGTTTTCGTCCTGCCGGCCTGGCGCGGCCGCGGTATCGCCTCGGCATTGGTGGCGACGGTGGAAGCGGAGGCCCGGGCAGCGGGTTGGCGACGACTTCATCTCTATACACCGGACCAGATGGCGCTCTACGCGCGGCTGGGTTGGGTGCCCTCCGAATCTCTGACCTATCGTGGCGAGCGCGTCACGCTGATGCACCGAAATCTCTGAAAAGAGCCGCTACCCGAAGGCAGCGGCGAAGATCGCATGGACACGCGATGGAGAAGGGCGTGATGACAAAGCGTCATCGAAAAGGGGTGTCGCTCAGCCGGCAACGGCCTCCCGCTCGACATCGCGCTCGACGCTGCGCTTGCCGTCGGCCTGATGATAGGCCTGGTGCTCCTCGGCCTCCGTCGCCGGAGAAAAGCGCACCGCCAGGGCGAACAGCGAGGCGGCGATGACCGTCAGCCCCAGATAGAAAAGACCCTGTTGATAGGAAAGGGATTCCGAGCGGAACAGGAAACCGGCTGCCACGGCGCCCGCGTTGCCACCGGCACCGACGATCCCCGCGACGGCACCCAGCGCCTTCCTGTTGATGAACGGCACGACGCCGAAGGTGGCACCTTCCGCCATCTGCACGAACAGGCTGAACACCAGCATGATGCCGATCGCCACGGCCAGGGTCTGCATCTGGGCGAAGCCGGTCAGCGCGATGCCCTCGCACAGTAGCGCGATGAACAGCCAGCGTACCCGTCCCTTGAGCCCGCCGTTGCGGGCGAACAGGTCGGAGAAGATGCCGCCCAGGGTGCGCGCGAACAGGTTCATCATCCCGAACAGCCCAGCGATCAGCCCGGCCGTGGCGAGGTCGAGCGAGAACGTATCGAAGAAGTAGATGGCAGCGATGTTGTTGATCGTGAGTTCGACGCCGAAGCAGGCCGCGTAGACCACGAACAGCGCCCATACGCGGATATCCTTGGCGGCGGCGGCGAAGCTTTGCAGGGCGCCGTGTTCACGGGTGGCTGGCGGCAGTTCGCCGCGGGCCCGCAGATCGCTGAAATTGCCATCGGGTGCATCCTGGGTAAAACGGTAATAGGCCAGTCCGGTCAGGAACAGCACGATACCGGGCACGACCATCGCCAGCCGCCAGCCCAGCGTTTCGCTGACGCCCAGCATCAGCACGCCGGAAAACACCAGCGGCATCAGGATCTGGGTGGTGCCGCCGCCGAGATTCCCCCAGCCGGCGGTCGTGGCGTTGGCGGTGCCGACCACGTTGGGAGCGAACATCATCGTGGAGTGATACTGGGTGATGACGAAGGAAGCCCCGATCGCGCCGATGGCGAGGCGGGCCAGCAGAAAGGTTTCGAAACTGTCCGCCAGGCCGATCGCCATCACCGGCAGCGACCCGAGGCAGAGCAGCCAGGTGTAGGCCTTGCGCGGGCCGATGCGATCACAGAGCAGACCGATGACCAGGCGCACGAGAATGGTGATCGCGACCGAAGCGATGATCGTGTTGCCGATCTGGGTCTTGGTCAGGCCGAGATCGTCGCGGACGACGGCCATGAGCGGGGCGATGCCGAACCAGCCGAAGAAGCAGACGTGGAAGGCGAACCAGGAGAGATGGAAGGCTCGCATCTGAGGGGTGGAAAAGCTGAACAGACGTATCTTGTTGGCTTTGTGACGGATGTCCATGAAGATCACTCTCCGATGGTGGCGACGACACCGGCCGGTGCCGAGGGCATGAAAAAACGGCGCCCATCTCTCGTCATGCGGTGCATGAAGAGCGATGGACGCCGTTGTCCGTTGCGTCAGCCGGTCGACCTTGACCGTGCTTCAGCGAATGTCTGGCTCGGAACCGCTGGAGCAGGCTCCTGTCGGGCCGCCATTGGCCCGGACTTCTCTATCCAAGCAGAAGCCGTACCAGAATCCTCGAAAAGGCGTCGATTCAAGTAGATAAGGTGTGAAGTCGAAGGCGGGCAGGCACCAATGCGCCATGACAGCAGGCAGGATCGCGACCCGACGGTGCAGCATGTGGGAGGCGTGCACCAGCGGGTGGCGTGGAAAGACGATGAGGGCTCAGGAACGCTCTCGAGACAGCATGTCGACGAGGTCGATCACGTTTCGGGCCACTTCGATCAACGGCTTGCTCTGGTCCATGGCGGTCTTGCGCATCAGGCGGTAGGCCTCTTCCTCGGAGAGGCGCTGATGGGTCATCAAAAGCCCCTTGGCGCGGTCGATCTGCTTGCGATCGCGCAGCGTCTTGCGCGTGCTCTCGAGTTCGTCGCTGATCTGCTGCAATCTTGCGTGTTGCGTCTGCACCAGGCCGACCAGCGAACGGCTGAAGCGTGACTCCATGGTGCTGGCCGTCAAGGCTCCCAGGCTTGAGGCCGGCTCTGCGTCCGGCACTTCCAGCAGCAGGTTCACCGGTGCCGCCCAGAGCTCGCCATTGAGCGCTTCGCGCAAGCCGACGCCGTTCTCTATCTCGCGCTCGGCCTGATGAATCCGGTCACGACAGCTGCGCTGCAACTCCTCGACCAGGCGATCCTCGATGTCTTTCATGGCATCGATCCGCTGGGTCATGATGGCGTACCACTGTTCCCCGGGATCATTGAGATCGTTCGGCAGCGGGGTGGCCTGGATGGCCAGATCGCGCAGTTGAGCGATGGCCAGATGGATCGGCTGGTCGAGCTCTTGCTGCCAGTGCGAGAGCAGCTCGGTGCTGGCGAATTCGCCGAAGGTTTCGAAGCAGCGATGTTGGGCATCTATCAACTGCTGCAACGTCTGGCGGTGCGCATCGTCGAACACGCCGAGCGTGAAGCCGAAGGCGCCACAGGCCCGTTCCTGTCCGGCGAGCTCCTTGCCCTGGATGAAATGAAACAGACACACCAGCACGCGGGTGATCTCGGTGTCGCTGGCGGTATCCGCCGCCTCGAAGATGACCGACAACAGGTTGCTGATCAACCGGTTGAACAGGCGCACCGCATCGTCGGCGGTGAGGCGCTGCGCCTCGATGTCGTCGCGAATCGGCGGAAGCGAGTCGAAGCCGTGCCACACCGCCGCGATACGGGTCAGCAGGCGTGCGTTGGCGAGATGGCGTGACGTGCGGTTGGCGTCGTCGAAGGAAGCCCACTCGTCCAGGCGCTGGCGCAATGTCGCTTCCGCCAACTGGCTATCGACGATGCGCTGCCGGCGCTGGTGCGTGAAACGCCGGCCAGCGGAACCGAGATAGATCGTGGAGGCGCCACGCTCCCGCTGCAGGGCGTGGACGAAACGGCAAATATCGCCGACCACCGCAGCGGTTTCCGCCAATCCGGACAGTTGCTCGATTTCCGATAATTTGGCTGCGCGCAGCAGCCGTTCGGTCGCATTCATGAGTCACCGCATCCCGTCTCAACTTGTTATTGTCGATACCGTTTGAGCAGAGCGTACGTTGGCGTGAGGGGAGAGTTCGACCAACGTCGAATATGACTCTACCGCGTACGTCCGATCGACGCACGTGGAGACGGGGACCGACTCGATGAGGCGCCACGCTCGAGGCGCGGCGCTGAAGGCGTTCGAGGGGAAGCGGAGCGCGTCGAGCGCAAGCAAGAGAGCGTGATCGAAAAGCGCGCGATCAAAGCGTGCACGATCAAGCCCCGACGCGGGGAATCGATGCAGGGAAGCGATGCCGGTAGCGTGTTCAGGAGTCTTTCGAGCGCACCTCGTATTCGCCATCGAGCACTTGCTGGGAACGCCCTGCCGAGTGGTTGCCGCCGTCGGGATCGGCGCTGCCGCCGGCATACTGCGCTCGAGAGGCGCGGAACTGTTCGGCGCGCTTTTTCATGCGATGGCGGAGAAACGGCAGCATCGCCCAGCCGACGACCAGGAAAAACAGGCCGAGCAGGGTGCCGACGATCAGCATGACGCCGAAGAGCAGCCAAGTGAACAACAGGCGCAGGCCTCCGGCACCCTGACTGGGACGAGTCTGCTGAACGCGCTCGCGCCATTGCTGCGCGGCACGCCAGGCCGCGTTGCCGGTATCGTGGCGGTTATCGGTCATCCACTTTCTCCTCGGTTGCTGAGAGGGTGTTTACAAAACAGGCGAACGAAGGCAAGACAAGGCAAAATTGGCCGAAAACACGGAGTTTACATGGAGTAAATGAGTATTTGAGGCCGATTTTAACGCTGGATTGTCGAGTGCAGCCCTTTTGTCAACACCCTCTGAGGGCGGCAGCGTTGTGATCATCTGTTCAACTCGTCCCGATGCAGGTCGAGATCGAGTTCGTTCTGCTGCGCGTTGTAGCCTTCTATCTCGATGCGACCATCACTGTCGACTTCGAGTTCCGCGAAATGTTGCATGCCGCGATTCTGGGCCTGTGCCAACGCGTTCTGCAACTCTTCGGCCGTCAGGCTCCAGTCCGGGATATTCGACTGGCGCTGACTTTCCCGCATCAAGGCACCGTCATCCAGCGCCATCGAGACGTCCAGTTCCCAGCCGTCATCGCGCCATCCCTCCACCTCGAGCCGGTTGTCGTCACGATCCACATCCAGCTTTTCGTAATGGGTGAAGCCATGGCTTTCGGCTTTATCGAGCAGCGTCTTCAATTGACTGTAGGATAGCGTCGTCTCGTCGGCCAAGGCGCTGACGCTGATTCCGCTTCCCAGTGCAACGGCAGGCAACATCCACAGACGGTATTTCATGATCGATCTCCTGAAGTTGGGTATCGGTAGTCGCGTTCTTCGCGACGGACCGGCCTTGTCGATGTCCCTCGTTATACTCGGGGGGACCTTGACGCGAACTGAAAGAGATATTCATCCGGGGTTCATCATCTACCGCCGTGATACGCCCGGCGGCCGATGGGGTGCCACGAGCTGTATTCATGTCGGATTCATGGCTATTACGGCACACTGGTGACATGAAATTTCGCAACCTTCTTATGCTGCTGACCCTGCCGCTGATGATGAGCGGTGCACTGGTGCCCGTGAGTGCCGATGGCGACAATTGGCGGGATCTCCACAAGGAGGTCAAGGAAGGCCATCTGGTCGGCATCGGCGAGATCATGGACTGGCTGGAAGCCCGCTACGAGGGGCAGATCCTCGAGGTCGAACTGGAGCAGGAAGGCGACCGGATCGAGTATGAAGTGGAAATGATCGGCCCCCGGGGGCAGGTCGTCGAATTCGAGTTCGACGCCACCAATGGCGAGTTGCTGAGTGTCGAAGGGGTGGATATCGCGGCGATGAAGAAATCGCCCTAGCCTGTCGTCGATACTGGCGGCCGGAGCCGCTTTTTGACATGGACGAACTCCGCCAGGGGCGATCGTTGCAGTGAAAGATGAGTCTTGAATCAGGGAGTCGGTAATGAAGGTACTGCTGGTCGAGGATGATGCGGCACTGGCCGAGGCGTTGGCAGCGGCGCTGGCCGAGGCCGGCCTGCTGATCGAATCTACGACCACCGGGCAGGAGGCTGACTTCCTGGTGCGAACCGAGCGCTACGATGCGGTCATCCTCGATCTCGGGCTGCCCGACGGTGATGGGACGCGCTGGCTCTCCCAGTGGCGCGAGGATGCGATCGATCTGCCGGTGCTGGTGCTGACGGCCCGCGAGCGCTGGTCCGACAAGGCGGCCGGCTTCTCCGCCGGCGCCGACGATTACGTCGTCAAACCGTTCGAGACCGCCGAGGTGCTGTTCCGGTTGCGAGCGCTGGTTCGCCGCAGCCACGGTCACGCTCATCCGGTGATCCGGATCGGGGAGCTGACCCTGGATACCCATTCGGGCAGTGTCTCGCTGGCCGGGCGACCGATCACGTTGACCGCGCAGGAGTCCCGTCTGCTTTCGTATCTGATGCATGCCTCGCCGCGTATCGTCAGCCGCGCCGAACTGGTCGAGCACGTCTACAATCGCGATCACGAACCCGACTCCAATGTCATCGATGTCCAGATCAGCCGGCTGCGGCGCAAGTTCGGCCGTGCCCGGATCGAGACGCTTCGAGGGCAGGGCTATCGCCTGGTGGATCTCGAGGCCGAGGCGTGAAAGGCCAGAACTCGCAAGGCCGAGGTCCGAAAGGCGTCCCGAGACACTGGCAACCTCGCTGGGTATCGCGCTGGGGAGAACGGCTGCGGCTGGCGCCGTTGGGTGCGCGCCTGCTGGTGGCCTCGCTGCTGCTGGTCATCGTGCTGCTTCCGCTGGCCGGCGTCGGGTTGAGCTACAACTTCCGGCAGTCCGCGACGGCCTCTTTCGATACCCGTCTCGAGTCGCTGCTCAATGCGCTGTTGGCCGGCATCCAGGTCGACAGTATCGGCCAGCGCCTGCAGCTGAACCGTTCGCTGGGCGACGCTCGCTTCGACCGCGTCTATTCCGGCTGGTACTGGCAGGTGAGCGACGGCAGCGATCTCACCTTGACGTCGCGTTCGCTGTGGGACCAGCGTCTGCCGATTCCCGAGCATCACAGTGGCCTGGCCGTCTACGAGGTCGAAGGCCCGCGCGATGACGATCTGCGCATGATTGAACGTGACCTGCACTTGCCGGGGCGCCAGGATGCGATCCACGTGGCGCTGGCCGGGTCGACCGCGGAACTCAACCATGAAGTCGAGCGCTTCGAGCGCCTGCTGATCGTGTCGCTGGCCACGTTCGGCGTGCTGCTGCTGGCCGGGTTGGCGTTGCAGATGCGCTGGGGGCTCGCGCCACTGCGGCGGATGTCTGCCAACCTGCGGGCTGTGGAAGAAGGGGATATCGAGCGCCTGGACACGCAACTGCCGGTGGAACTGAAGGAGCTGGCGCTGGCCATGAACGGCGTGCTCGAACGCGACCGTCGCCTGATCGAGCGCGGGCGCGCGGCGGCCGGCAACCTGGCGCATGCGCTGAAGACGCCGGTCAGCGTGCTCAAGACGCTCTCGGAACGTTTTCCCGAGGCCCAGCGTCAGCCCATCAATACCGAACTGGCCCGGATCGACGATGCAGTGCGTCATCATCTGGCCCGCGCGTCGGCAGCCGGCGGGGTGGCGTTCTCGGGGCGTGTCTCGATCGGTGACGCGATCGCGCCGGTCGTCAAGGGGCTGGCCAGGCTGGCCGAGCGGCGCGGCATACAGTTCGATACCGACATCGATCCGGACGCGGCGGCGCGCATCGACCCGCAGGACATTCAGGAGCTCACCGGGAACCTGCTGGAAAACGCGTTGCGCTGGGCGGACAGCCGGGTTTCGTTCAGGGTTTCCCGGGTATCGCAGGGCGTGCGCCTGCGGATCGAGGACGATGGCCCGGGAATGACCCGCGCTCAGGGGGAAGCCGCCCTGGCCCGGGGCGTCAGGCTGGATGTCCGCGGTTCTGGTTCCGGCTCCGGGGGTTCAGGGCTGGGGCTGGCGATCGTCGAAGACCTGATGATGCTCTATGGCGGCACGCTGCGCCTGGAACGTGCCGCCCTGGGCGGGCTGGCGGCGGATGTCTGGCTGCCGGCGTCGCCGGTTTCCGCGCGGATCGGCGACACGGCCAGCCAGCCGCCGGCAGCCGACTGATCGCCGATCACGCGATGTTCGCCCGCCGCGATGCCGTGATTCGGCTGCGTCTCTCCCGGAATCACCAGGTGCGAAGCTGGCCACGGACCACGGTGCGGAAGCCGCGCTGTTCCGGTGACTGAATCGCCGCCAGTGCCAGTTGCAGCGCCTGCTGCGCGATTTCCGGCAGATTGTGATGAATGCAGGGGATATGCAGCCCGAACACGTCGCTGTGCTCGATGTCATCGATGCTGAACAGCTGTACGTCCTGCTGCGGTACGATCCCTTGCTCATGGCAGAGTTTCAGTACCGCCATGGTGATCTGGTTGTTGGCACCGATGATCCCTTCCGGCCACGGATGCTCCTGCAGATACTCCCGCAGCGCCTGATAGGCGGGCTCGAAGCTGAAATCGCTGTACACCACGTCGAGCGAGATCCGGCGGCTGCCGATTGCTTCCCGCAGACCCGACATGCGGCCGATCGAGACCATCGAGTCGGCCGGCCCCGATACGGCAAGCAGTTTTTCCAGACCCTGCTCGAGACAGTAGCGGCCCGCCTGATAGCCGCAGTCGAGGTTGTCGATGTAGACCCCGCCGTAGTGGGCCGCCTTGAGCTCGCGGTCGACCAGCACGACCGGGATTCCCGCCGCCTCGAGGCGATCCAGATAGGCCGGGTGGTAATCGATGTCCGACGAGATGACCGACAGGATGACCGCATCGACGGAGAACTCGATCAGCTTGCCGATCGCTTCGGCTTCCAGCGTCTCCGATTCATAGGAGTCGAAGACCAGCACGGTGTAGCCACGGGCTCTCGCCGCCAGCGTGATCTCTCGGGTCATTCGACCGAAGAAGGGGTTGTTCATGTTGGGATTGACGACGCCCAGTGTCCGCGTGACAGCGGTCTCGCGCTGGGTCGTCTGTGACGGCGACACATAATTGAGCTCGCGAGCGATGCGCAATATCTGATCGCGCGTTTCGGCATGAACCTTTTCCGGCGAGGAAAACGTGCGTGAAACGGTGATCTTGCTGACCCCGGCCTGGCGGGCAATATCCGCGAGCGTGGTTCGAGGCATTGACCTCATCTCCCTGATAACACCCCGTGATTTCATGAAATCCAGGCGATGACTCTGGCTTTCGTGCGCTGAGGCGTCAGCAGCCCAGCCGCTGATACGCCATGATCATCCAATATCATTTCGTGTCATTTTCTATCATGGAAATCGTACTGTAGAGCTGATTTTTACGTACTACTTAAGTCTAGTTGAGATATTAAACATTGGTCTAATGTGGTTTAAGCAGTTGATTATCAAGGTTTTAGTATAAATGAAATGACTTGCGTCAATCAGTGTTAACGCTATGATTTGATGCTGATGTCATGGCGTTTGAACATGCATCAATAAAAACGCACGGTCGATCTTCGTCAACTAACGCCAGCCTGGACAGATCAGGTCCGATCGTATCCGCGGGATCGTCCGATACTCGGCGTGACAGCAGTCGAAAACGATAGCCGTCGACAACATAGCAATAACGAGCGCTACGAGAGGAATTCCAGATGAGACTTGCCCTGTTTGTTTCAGGCATCGGTATCGCGGGCCTGGGTGCCTGCTCCGCCGCCATGGCGCAGAGCACGGAGATCACCGTCGCCACCGTGAACAATCCCGACATGGTGACGATGCAGAGCATGATGTCGGCGTTCAACGAGGCGCACCCGGACATCAAGGTCAACTGGGTGACGCTGCCGGAAAACGAACTCCGCCAGAAGGTCACTACCGATATCGCCAGCGGTGCCGGCCAGTACGACGTCGTCACCGTCAGCAACTACGAGACCCCGATCTGGGCGCAGAACGATTGGCTGGCGCCGATGGAAAACCTGCCTGCCAGCTATGACGTCGATGATCTGCTCAAGCCGGTGAAAGAGGGGCTGTCGGTGGATGGCACGCTCTACGCGCTGCCGTTCTATGCGGAGTCCTCGGTGACCTACTACCGCAAGGACCTGTTCGAGAAGGCCGGTATCGAAATGCCGGACAAGCCGACCTGGACCCAGATCGAAGAGTTCGCCTCCAAGATCCATTCTCCTTCGGATGGCGTCTACGGCATCTGTCTGCGCGGCCTGCCGGGCTGGGGGCAGAACATGGCGCTGTTCGGCACCATGATCAACAGCTTCGGTGGACGCTGGTTCGACATGGACTGGAATCCGCAACTGACCAGCGACGAGTGGAAGAACGCGGCCAACGCGTACGTCGACCTGCTCAACAACTATGGCCCGCCGGGCGTGACCTCCAACGGTTTCACCGAGTCCGAGACGCTGTTTGCCAACGGTCAGTGCGGCATGTGGGTCGACTCCACCGTGGCGGCCAGCTATCTCAGCGATCCGGAGACGTCCCAGGTGGCGGACAACGTGGGTTTTGCTCAGGCGCCGTACGAGACGACCGAGAAGGGCTCCAACTGGCTGTTCACCTGGGCGCTGGCCGTGCCGCAGTCATCCAAGCATCAGGAAGCGGCGAAGACCTTCGTCGACTGGGCGACCTCCAAGGACTACATCCAGGCCGTCGCGGATGACAAGGGCTGGCTGGCGGTGCCGCCGGGAACGCGCCAATCCACCTACGCCAGCGACGAGTACGTCAAGGCAGCACCGTTCGCGCCGCTGGTCGAAACGGCGATCAAGAGCGCCAGCCCGAACGATCCCAGCGCGCAGGAAGTGCCGTATACCGGCGTGCAGTTCGTCACCATCCCGCAGTTCCAGGCGATCGGTACCCGTGTCGGTCAGCTGATGGCAGCGATGCTTTCCGGTCAGAGCAGCGTCGAAGAGGCGCTCCAGCAGGGGCAGACCTTCACCGACCGCATCATGCAGCAGACCGGCAAGCCGCAGTAAGCGATTCGCCTGTGGACACCGCCGGTCGGCCGATCGGCGGTGTCGCTGCGTAAGTCGGACCGTTTAGCTGGACTGTTTAGCTAAATCGTTTAGCTAAATCGTTTAGCTGAACCGTTTGGCTGAACCGTTTAGCCGGACCAGTGGTTGCGTCACGCAATCCAAAAGCCACGGGAATCACGCATGAAAGCCATTTCTCGAACCGTCTCGACCGCCACGCCTTCTGCCGAGGTTACCGGGGCGCGCTCTTTCGCCCGTACCACACGACTGTTGATGGCGCCGGCGGTCATCTTCCTGCTGATCTGGATGCTCGTCCCGCTGGCGATGACCATCTATTACTCGTTCCAGCAGTACAACCTGATCATGCCGATGTACAACGGCTTCGCCGGGTTGAACAATTTCGCGATTCTGCTGGGCGACCCCACGTTCTGGAAGTCGTTGGCCAATACCCTGATCATCGTCGCGGCCAGTCTGGTCATCACGGTGTGCCTGGGTCTGGCGCTGGCGCTGCTGTTCAACCGCACCTTCGTCGGACGTGGCGTGGCTCGCACGCTGGCGGTGGCGCCGTTTTTCGTGATGCCGGTGGTGACCGGCCTGATCTGGAAGAACATGCTGTTCCACCCGGTCTACGGGTTGTTCGCCTGGGTGGCGCGGCAGCTGGGGCTGGAGCCGGTCGACTGGCTCGCCCACTATCCGATGCTGTCGGTGATCATCATGATCACCTGGGAATGGACACCGTTCGCGCTGCTGGTGCTGCTGACCGGCCTGCAGTCGCTGCCCGAGGATCAGATCGAGGCGGCCAGGCTCGATGGCGCCAATGCCTGGCAGGAGTTCCGCCATATCGTGGTCCCGCATCTGGGGCAGGTGCTCTATGTCGTGGTGATGCTGGAGAGCATCTTCTTCCTGACCTCGTTTGCCGAGATCTACACCACCACCAGCGGTGGCCCCGGGACCGCGACCACCAACTTGCCGTACTACATCTTCCAGACCGTGTTCCAGCAGAACGACATCGGCATCGCGTCGGCTGCCGCCATCGGCGCCGTGGTCCTGGCGAACATCTTCGCCATCATGCTGATTCGCTTCATTGCCGGGAACCTCAACGCGGGAGCCGCACGATGAAATCGCAACGGTTTGCCAACACTGCCATGGGCGTGCTCGCGTGGGTCGTGGCGCTGCTGATCTTCTTCCCGATCCTGTGGCTGCTGCTGACCGCGTTCAAGACCGAGCAGCAGGCCTTCACGGTGGTGCCGAACTTCTTCTTCTCGCCGACGCTGGAGAGCTTCAAGACGGCCCTGGCACAGGGCAGCGGCTACTGGCATTACGCCTGGAACTCCGCATTGACCGCCGTCGCCTCGACCGTCATTGGCCTGACGCTGGCGGTACCGGCCGCCTACGCCATGGCTTTCTATCCCAACAAACGCACCGACTTCCTGCTGGTGTGGATGGTCTCGACCAAGTTCATTCCGGCGGTCGGCGTCCTGATTCCGATCTATCTGGTCTACAGCGCGGTCGGACTGCTGGACAACGCCCTGGGGCTGACGCTTCTGTTCACCGCGATGAACCTGCCGATCATCGTGTGGATGGTCTACTCCTACTTCCGCGACATTCCCAAGGACATCGTCGAAGCCGCCGACATCGACGGCGCCAGCATCATGCAGACGCTGTTCAAGGTGGTATTGCCGCTGGCGCTGCCGGGGCTGGCTTCGACCGGGCTGCTGGCGCTGATTCTGGCGTGGAACGAGTCGTTCTGGAGTATCACCATGACCGACCACAGCGCGGCAACGCTGGCGGTCTACATCGCCTCGTTCAAGAGCGCCGAGGGGCTGTTCTGGGCCAAGATGTCCGCCGCTTCGGTGCTGGCGATCGCGCCGATCATCGTGCTCGGCTGGTTCACGCAACGCCAGATGGTCAGAGGGCTGACCTTCGGCGCCGTCAAATGACCGGCGATCGTGCTGGTACCGAATTTCATCGAGAGGGTTAACGACATGGCCATCGTCGAACTCAAGAACGTCGCCAAACAGTACGGATCAAGTGGCAACAACGCCGTCGACAATTTCAACCTCGTGACGCGCGACGGTGAATTCGTGGTGCTGGTGGGGCCTTCGGGCTGCGGCAAGTCCACCACCATGCGCATGATTGCCGGTCTCGAGCGCAATACCGAAGGGGAGATCCTGATCGGCGGCAAGGACGTCAGCCAGGTGCCGCCGAAAGAGCGCGATATCGCCATGGTGTTCCAGAGCTACGCGCTCTATCCGCACATGAGCGTGGCCGAGAACATGGCCTTCAGCCTGAAACTGAAGAAGCGCCCGGCCGAGGAGATCAAGCAGAAGGTCGACGAAGCGGCACAGACGCTGGGTATCGAACATCTGCTCGACCGCAAGCCGAGGGAGCTGTCCGGTGGCCAGCGTCAGCGCGTCGCGCTGGGGCGGGCGATCGTGCGCAATCCGCAGGTGTTCCTGATGGACGAGCCGCTCTCCAACCTGGATGCGAAGCTGCGCGTCGACATGCGCGCCGAGATCGTCAAGCTGCACAAGCGACTCAACGTGACCACGTTCTACGTCACCCACGACCAGGTCGAGGCGATGACCATGGGCGAGCGCATCGTGGTGATGAAGGACGGTAAAATCCAGCAGATCGATACGCCGATCAACCTCTATGATTTTCCGGCCAACCGGTTCGTGGCCGGTTTCATCGGCAATCCATCGATGAACTTCCTGCGTGCCGGGCATGCCGACGGCGTGGTCAGCGGCGAGGGTTACCGGCTCACGCTGGACGAAGCCCATCGCGCTGCCATGGCATCGGCAAAGAGGTCGGACGTCTGGGTCGGCGTTCGTCCGGAACACCTGCGGATCGGCGACGCGTCCGGTGCCAATCGTGTCGAGGGCACGGTGGATGTCGTCGAGACGCTGGGCGCAGTGACCATGGTGCAACTGAGCGTGGGGGAACATGCCGTCACCGCGCAGTTGCCGGGCCATCAGAAAGTCCAGATCGGCGACACGCTGACACTGACTTGCGACAGCGACAAACTGCACCTGTTCGACAGCGAGAGCGAGCTGGCCATCGGCCGCGAGCCGACATCACAGCCTTCGGCAGCCGCCGAAGCCTAGCCAGCGATTACGTGGTGCTCAGTATCTTTCCCGGAGCAGTGACTTTTTCAGGAGAAACCCTATGGCATCGTTGAATTCGGCGGTTCTCGATCAACTCGATGGCGCCGTCGCCAAGCCATCCTACGATCGTAGCCAGGTCACACCGGGCATCGTCCACTTCGGCGTCGGCGGCTTTCATCGCGCCCACCAGGCGATGTATCTCGACGATCTGATGAATCGAGGCGAAGCGCTGGACTGGGGCATCGTCGGCGTCGGCGTCATGCCGGGCGACCGGCGCATGCAGGCGGCGCTGTCGGCGCAGGATCACCTCTATACGCTGGTGATCAAGCATCCCGAAGGGGAGTATCAGGCGCGAGTCATCGGCTCGATCATCGATTACCGATACGCGCCGGACGACATCGAGGGCACGCTGGAGCTGCTGGCGGACCCGAAGATTCGCATCGTCTCGCTGACGGTGACGGAAGGGGGCTACAACTTCCACCACGTCACCGGCGAGTTCGATCTCGGCAACGAGGACGTCAAGCATGACCTGGCCTCGCCACAGGCGCCCAGGACGACCTTCGGCATTGTCGCCGAGGCGCTGGCCCGACGTCGCGAACGGGGCATCGAGCCGTTCACGGTGATGTCCTGCGACAACATCCAGGGCAACGGCGAGGTCGCCCACAAGATGTTCGTGGCCTACGCCAAGGCGCGGGACGCGGAACTGGGCGACTGGATCGATGCCAACGTCCGTTTCCCCAACTCGATGGTCGACCGCATCACGCCGGTGACCACCGATGCCGACATCGAGGAGATCCACCAACGCTTCGGTATCGAGGACCGCTGGCCGGTGGTGTGCGAACCCTTCACCCAGTGGGTGCTGGAGGACCACTTCAACAGCGGCCGGCCTGCCTACGATCAGGTCGGCGTGCAACTGGTCGACGATGTCATGCCCTACGAGCTGATGAAGCTGCGTCTGCTCAACGCCAGTCACCAGGCGCTGACCTATTTCGGCTACCTGGCCGGCTACCGTTACGCCCACGAGGTGTGCCAGGACCCGCTGTTCGTCGATTTCCTGCTCGACTACATGAATCGAGAGGGCACGCCGACCCTGCGGCCGGTGCCGGGCGTCGACCTCGACGACTACAAGCGCACCCTGATCGCGCGCTTCGCCAACCCGGAGATCAAGGACACCCTGGCGCGACTGTGCGCCGAGAGTTCGGATCGCATCCCCAAGTGGCTGCTGCCGGTAATTCGGGAACAGCTGGCGCAGGACGGCGAAATCCATCGCAGCGCCGCGGTCGTGGCGAGCTGGGCTCGTTATGCCGAAGGCGTCGACGAGCAGGGCGAGCCGATCGTGGTGGTCGATCGGCTCAAGGACGAGTTGATGGCGATCGCCAAGCGCAACCGCGACGAGCCGACCGCGTTCATCGAGAATCGCCAGCTGTTCGGCGATCTGGTCGACGACGAACGTTTCCGCACGGCCTACCTCGATGCGCTAGAACGGCTGTACCGGGATGGTGCGCGTGCCTGCGTCGAGCATCTCGTCGCCAATTGACCTCAGCGACTGACGGGGTAAGGTCGGCGTTCACGCCGGCCATGGCGCCGGGCTGGAATCTGAACTGATCGAGGGATGGATGCGATGTATATCGGTGTGGATTGTGGCACGCAGAGCACCAAGGTCGTGGTGGTCGATGGAAGCGACGGCCGCATCGTTGGCGAAGCCTCTCGTCCCCACAGGCTGGAGCAGGGCGACCACGGCCGGCGGGAGCAGCGTGTCGAAGAGTGGACCGAGGCATTTCGTGGTGCGCTCGGCGAGGCGTTGAGCAACGCCGGCGTGGAGGGGGCTGCGGTCCGTGCCATCGGTATCTCGGGGCAGCAGCACGGCATGGTGGCGCTGGATGGCGATGGCGTGCCGGTGCATCCGGCCAAGCTCTGGAACGATACCGAAACCGCGGAGTGGAACGAGCGGCTGATCGATCGGCTCGGCGGAGAGCAGGGCTGCATCGACAAGCTGGGCCTGGTGCTGCAGACCGGCTATACCGCTTCCAAGATCGCCTGGCTGCGCGAGACGCATCCGCAGGCGTATCGGCGGATCGCCACGCTGCTGCTGCCGCACGACTACCTCAATTTCTGGCTGACCGGGGAACGTGTCGCCGAGCCGGGCGATGCTTCCGGCACCGGCTACTTCGATACGCGCACGCGGACCTGGCGTCGCGACGTGTTCGAGATCATCGCCCCGGAGCTGGATGCCGACAGCGTGTTGCCCAGGCTGATCGATTCCCGCCAGGCGGTCGGCACGGTTCGCCCGGCGCTGGCGCGGGAGCTGGGCCTTGGCGACGACGTGCTCGTCTCCAGCGGCGGTGGCGACAACATGATGGGCGCCATCGGCACCGGCAATATCGAGCCGGGCCGCGTCACGATCAGCCTGGGCACCTCCGGTACCATTGCCGTCCATTCACCGGACCCGGTGGTGCCGGACAACGCCATGGTGGCGAACTTCTGCGCCAGCCACGGCGGCTGGCTGCCGCTGATCTGCACCATGAACGTGACCTCGGCCACGACGACGCTGCGGGAACTGGTCGGGCTCGATATCGAGGGTTTCAATCGTGCCGTCGCCAAGGCCGAGCCGGGGGCGGGCGGCATCACCCTGCTGCCGTTCTTCAGCGGCGAGCGGGTGCCGGCGCTGCCGCAGGCCCAGGCGAGCATGAGCGGCATGACCAGCTTCAACACCACGCCGGAAAACCTCTGCCGTGCCGCCGTCGAGAGCGCGACGTTCGGGCTGCGTTATGGCCTCGAACTGCTCGGCCCGCTGGCGAGCCAGGCCACCCAGGTACGTCTGGTCGGCGGCGGCGCGAAAAGTCCGATCTGGCGCCAGATCGTGGCCGACGTGCTCGATGTCGAAGTGGTCTGCCCGGAAGTGACCGAGGCGGCGGCCTTCGGCGGCGCGATTCAGGCGCGCTGGTGCGACGATCGCGAGTCCGCGGTGGCACTGGACGCGCTCTGCCGGGACTGGGTCAAGCTGGACGAATCCACCTTGACCCGCCCCCAACCGGAAATCGTGGCCAGCTATCACGGTATCTATCGGCGCTACCGCGACGCGCTGAGCCGCGAGCACGGTATCGCCTGAGTCTTCGGCTTCCGGCAGTCGGTGGCGGCTGTCGGGCCTTGAAATCAAGGCATCGTCTCCTCATCGATGAGTCATGGCACGGCGTTCTTTTCCGAAAGAATCCATGATGCCTCGATGACATGACTCTTTGCAGATCGCGATTCCCGATCCTGGTGACGGTGGATCGGATGCCGCCGATGAGGAATGGCCCGAAACTCGGCAAGGGTCACGGCGAGAGCCGGGCATCGGTGTTATGCTTTCAGGATCAGGATTGCGACGGGATGCAATCACACGCCACGACGATGGAGCGACTCATGACACAGCAACTCGACTCTCTCAAGCAACTTTCCATGGTGGTTGCCGATACGGGCGATCTGGATGCCATTCGCCGTTATCAGCCCCACGATGCGACTACCAACCCGTCTCTGATTCTCAAGGCGTTTGATCTCGAGGGTTATCAGGATCTGATCGAAGAGACCTTGAGCGCGGTCAAGTCGGAAATTTCCGACCCCGATGCCCGCATCGAAGAGGCGGTCGATCGCCTGTCGGTCGCCATCGGCACCGAGATCACCAAGCTGGTGCCCGGCCGGGTATCCACCGAAGTGGCCGCCAAGCTCTCGTTCGACGAGCAGGCGAGCATCGACAAGGCTCATCACCTGATCGATCTCTACGAGAAGCGCGGCGTCTCCAAGGATCGCGTGCTGATCAAGCTGGCCTCGACCTGGGAAGGCATCCGCGCCGCCGAGAAGCTGGAGAAGGAAGGCATCAACTGCAACCTGACGCTGCTGTTTTCCGATGCCCAGGCCCGTGCCTGCTTCGAAGCCGGCGTCTATCTGATCTCGCCGTTCGTCGGCCGCGTCACTGACTGGTACAAGAAGGCGACCGGTACCGAATCCTACGCGCCGGACGAGGACCCGGGCGTCAAGTTCGTTCGCGGCGTTTGCGACTACGCCAGCCGTTACGGCTATGACACCGTGGTCATGGGCGCCAGCTTCCGCAACACCGACCAGATCCTGGCACTGGCAGGCTGCAACCGCCTGACCATCTCGCCGGCGCTGCTCGAGGAGCTCGCCTCGGCGGAAGGCGAAGTGACCCGCAAGGTGACCGATACCGGTAGCGGCAGCGAGCGTCTCGACCCGATCGGTGAAGCGCAGTTCCGTTGGGAGCACAATGAGGACGCCATGGCGACCGAAAAGCTGGCCGAAGGCATTCGCACCTTCGCCGCCGACCAGAAGAAGCTGGAAGGTCTGCTGGCCAAGCGTCTCGGCTAAGTCTTTTCTTTCAAGCTTGATGAAGACACCCGGCCAATGTGCCGGGTGTTTTTTATTGGTGGACCGGACTTGGTGGTGGACCGGACCTGGCTGATTCTTGAGTGAAGAGGGCATCACTGATCGTGAATCAGCCATCCTCACCGTTGGTTGACGAGGGGGCTTAACGCTCGCCCCCTCGCCGCTCCCCCTCTTTTGACGCCGCCGGTCGGCGAAACCCTGGTCGCTCGAGTGACGAACTCGGGTCGGCGCGAAAGGGCATCCTGCCCAACGCGCCTCTTGCGTCATCCATGACGCAAGACCCGGTTCGACACTCGATTGCCCAGCGCCGTCCGGGAAAGGCGTCATCGGGTGGCAGTCGACGGGCTTTGAGGTCGAAATCTACCCGAGGCGTCTTCTGTCGATCGGAGGGGTTACGCCTTCTTCCACACGTCGGCCAGGATCTCGTAGGACTTCACCCGATCGGCGTGATCGTAGCAGTCGGTATTGACCATGATCTCATCGGCGCCGGTGCGTTCGAGCAATTCGTCCAGTTGCTGGCGAACGCGCTCCGGGCCACCGATGACGGCGGCGCCGAGATTCTGCGCGACCATGGCCTGCTCCTGCGGCGACCAGTCGAGTCTTTCCACCGGCGGCTGGGTGCGGGTGCTCTTGCCGCGAATCAGGTTGAGGAACTTCTGCTGCTGCGTGGTAGCCAGGAAGCGCGCGCGCTCGTCGCTCTCGGCCGCGACCAGCGGAATGCCGATCATCGCGTGGGGCTTGTCGAGCACGCCGGGCTGGAAGCCTTCGCGATAGAGATGCAGCGCTTCGATCATGTAACCCGGCGCGAACTGGCCGGCAAAGGCGAAGGGGAGCCCGAGCCTGGCGGCGAGCTGGGCGCTGTAGCCGCTGGAACCGAGCAGCCAGATGGGCACGTGCGTGCCTTCACCCGGAATCGCCCGCACCCGCTGGCCGGGCACGCTGTCGCCCAGGTAGCGGCGGAGTTCGTCGAGGCGATCGGGGAAATCGTTGACGCCGGCGCGGGGGTCGCGACGCATCGCCTGCATGGTGATGCCGTCGGAGCCCGGCGCACGGCCGAGGCCGAGGTCGATGCGATCCGGGTAGAGCGTGGCCAGCGTGCCGAACTGCTCGGCGATAGCCAGCGGCGGGTGGTTGGGCAGCATGATCCCGCCGCTGCCGATGCGCATGGTCGAGGTGGCCCCCGCGATATGGCCGATCAGCACGCTGGTCGCCGCACTGGCGATCCCGTCGATGTTGTGGTGCTCGGCCAGCCAGTAGCGGTTGTAACCCAGCCGTTCGGTCTGCTGGGCCAGGTCGACGCTGTGGCGGAAAGTCTCCGCCGGTGTGCCGTCGCGCGTGATCGGTGCCAGATCCAGCACCGAGAGAGGAATATCGGCAAGTCGTGACATGAGCGGTCTCGTCGGAGAAATGGGCGGGCGCTCGTTAGCGCCCTCATGATCCTCATCATGAGGGCGTCCGAGGTGAATGCAACCGATATGTGATATCGATTTTGTTTGGCACTCGGACGCGATTTTCCCGAGAGAGCGCTTTCGGGCGATGTCAGCAGGGGACAGGATTGGCTGACGGCGCCTGGCGTGCGCCGTCTCACTGCCGGGACTGAAGCCGATAACCCATCATCGAATAATCCTCCGGCGAATACGCTGAAAGGTAGACCAAGAAGCTAGCCCAAAGGGGACTTACGCCGGGGCCACCCTGACATGATATGTTGGAGTTCCTCGAAGCGTGACTCGAGACAGCTTGCAGTAGCGTCCGCAGAGGCAGAAGGCGTCGTCTACACTGGTGATGTCAAAGGAAATCAGCACAATCAAAAGGGGACGACATGCCCAAGCTTGGTAAACAAGGCGTATTCATCGTCTCGGCGGTGGTGATCGCGGCGATCGTAGCCGTTGGCGCCATTTTCCCGACTGGATTCGGGAATATCGCCAATGCAGCATTGGGTGCGACCACGCACTACTTTGGATGGTTCTATCTGCTGTCCGTGTTCGGATTCGTGGTTTTTCTGGTGGGGCTGGCGTTCAGCAAGTACGGGAAGATCCGTCTGGGACCGCAGGATAGCAAGCCGACCTACGGTTTCTTTTCCTGGGTGAGCATGCTGTTGGCGGCAGGGTTCGGTGTCGGCCTGGTGTTCTACGGCATGGCGGAACCGATGACCCATTACATGACGCCGCCCTACGGCGATGTAGCACCGGAATCCGCCGAGTCGGCACGCTATGCGATTCAATACGCTTTCTTCAATTGGGGCATTCATCAGTGGGCGGCTTTCTCGGTCGTCGGTCTGATCATCGCCTACTATCAGTTTCGCAAGAACCAGGCGGGCATGGTTTCCAACGTGCTGTCGTCGGTCACCGCCAAGCGTCCAAAGTTGCGCCGTCTCGGACCGATCCTCGATATCTTCGCCGTCGTCGCGACGGTGATGGGCGTGGCGACCTCCATCGGGCTGGCCGTGCTGCAGATCAACGGCGGCCTGCATTTCGTGTTCGATGTGCCTGAAAACATGATGTGGCAGTTCATCATCATGGGGGCGATGTTCATCTGCTACATGATCTCGGCGACGTCGGGGCTGGACAAGGGCATCAAGAACCTGTCCAACCTCAATCTGATCATCTGTTTCGCGCTGATGTTCTACATCCTGTTCACGGGACCGACCATCGCGATTCTCGAGACCATCACGCTGGGCATCGGCGACTACCTGCAGAACTTCATCGGCATGAGCCTGCGAATGTCTCCCTTCGATGACAGCCAGTGGGCGTCCAACTGGACGATTTTCTACTGGGCCTGGGTCATCGCCTGGTCACCGTTCGTGGGCACCTTCGTGGCGCGTATCTCGCGCGGGCGCACCATCAAGCAGTATGTCTTCGGCGTGCTCGTCGTGCCGCCGCTGCTGGCCTGCCTGTGGATCGGTGTGTTCGGCGGCGCCGCCATCCAGATGGAAATGAACAGCGATGCGGGTCTCGCCCAGGCGACGGCCGACAACATCACCTCGGCGCTGTTCCAGATGTTCGATCTGATGCCGTTCTCGAACGTGCTGTCGATCGTCGCGCTCTGCCTGATCTTCATCTTCCTGGTGACATCGGCGGATTCCGCGACCTACATCGTCTCGCAGATGACCGATAATGGCTCGCTCAATCCGCCGCTGATGAAGCGGATCATCTGGGGGGTACTGATCGCGGCGATCTGCCTCACGCTGCTTTCTGCCGGTGGCGAGAACGGGCTGAAAGGGTTGCAGTCGGCATCGGTGCTGGCGGCGTTGCCATTCACGTTCATTCTCTACGGCATGATATTCGTGACTCTGAAAGAGCTGCGCGCCGACCGCAAGGCGATGCTGACCGCGCTCTATCGTCGCCATAGCGATACGCCGGTAGGCGCCGATGCATTCGAAGCCGAAGAGCTGGCGGAGGAAGACCGTTACCGCCGCGCGCCGGACATCAAGAACCGTCGCATCAATCCGCGATAGTCGGGCGTGATATCGCGACGGCCCCGGTCCGCCAGGATCGGGGCCGTTTTCGTTGGTGGCATCGTTCTGCCGGCATCAAGTCGAGGGGCGAGGGGCGAGGGG